>CAJWKX010000009.1 GCA_913043015.1 uncultured Candidatus Pelagibacter sp.
ATTAGTTAAATATCTTGATAAATATGCAGAAACAGGAAAAGAATATACTGTGATTTTAAAAAAAATTATTGAACAAAATTCATTAACCGATTTTGATAGTGTTGAACTTTTGCCTAGTAGTGAAAAACTCAAAAAATTAATTTAATTTTTTTCAATAGAAAATTGAATTCCAAACCATCTCCAACCTTCATAATCATTTAATGAACAATTAATTCTACCTCTCCTAAACAAAAATTTCTCTCTGAATTTAATTACTAATTTTTTTTTATTTAATTTAATTTTGGATTTATCCCATTTATTGCCTTCATTAGAAAAACAATTTATTTGGTTTAAGTTCTCTTGTTCATTAAAAAATTCAACAATCATTTCAGGTGGGTTATTTTCATTAGTGATAAATTTATCTTCTGGAAAAACTCCTTTATATTGTAAAGGTAGTAGATTAATTAAAAACTTAAATCTTTCAAGATCACCATATTTCTCATTAATTGGAAATCTTGGTAATTCAAGTTTATCTTTATTAATATCAATAACTCCTGAGTTTTGTCCAAAAGCAAAGATAATTTTTTCTTTTAAATAATTCTTTTGTTGTAAACTATACTCGCCAAAAGGATATGAGAAAAAAATTGGATTATATCCTAATTGATCATTAAAAATTTTTATAGAATAATCTATATCATTTTTAAATTTATCAAATTTATAATTAACAAGATAATCATGTGAATGCGAGTGATTACCAATGAAAGCAAAATCTTCTTTTTCAATTTCTTTAATTTGATCCCAAGTCATATAACCTTTTTTGCCAATAGGTTTTGTTGATACAAAAAGTATAAAAGGAATTTCATTTTCTTTTAAATAAGGCCAAGCTTTCTCATAAAAAGAACTAAAAGCATCATCTATTGTAATTAGAATTTTTTTTTCTTCTTTTGGATTTTCAAATTCATTCTCAAATTTATTTGGATTATAAAATTTTAAATTGTTTTTTTTGATAATCTCAATTTGTTTTTTAAAAATTTCCATTTGAATATTTGTTGAAGGATACTTATTTTCATCAAATCTATGATACATTAAAGATAGTGTTCCTAAATCATTAGAATAATATTTACTAAAATTGTTCTCTGCATTAGAATTTAATGAAAACAAAAATAATATGACTAATTTAATAATTGATGCCAGTAGTGATAAAATTTTCTTAAAAATCATTGCTAGTAGTAAATCATATACTAACAATTACCCCAACAGTAAAAACAATTTTGAAAAATTAATTATTTTAATACAGGAATTTATGAACACTAAAAGCATCTCATTTGATAATTTGGATAATATTTATATAAACAGAGGTCCTGGTAGTTTTTCAGGAATTAGAAATTCATTGTCAGTTATTAAAGGAATAAACTTTACAAAAAAAATAAATTATTTTTGTTATAGTTATTTTGATTTATTTGAAACACTTGAAGATGATACATATTTAATTTTAGAGAATATCAGTGATAGTTTTTATATAAAAAATTTAGACCAAAATAAATTTGAAATATTAAATATAGATAAACTGAAAAATTTACAAAATAAAAGATTAGTTTTTATTAATTTAACAGATAGTTCAATAAATAAAATCAAAACTTATTTTCCTCAATCATGTGAATTTTTAAAGATAAACTTAGAAGATATTCCTAATTTATGTGATAAATTTAAAATAAAAAAAAATTTGATCAATCCACTCTATATAAGTTAAAATAAAATATGCAAGAAACGATCGAGCAAAAATGTATTTCAAAAGGTGTTAAATTAACTGATCAAAGAAAAATAATTGCAAAAGTCATGTCAGAATCAACTGATCACCCTGATGTTATTGAATTATATAAACGTGTTTCAAAGATAGAATCTAAAATTAGTATCGCAACTGTTTATAGAACAGTAAAACTTTTTGAAGAAGCTGGAATTATAACAAAACATGATTTTAGAGGTGGAAAAGCTAGATACGAAGAACTTAACGAAAGTCATCATGATCACTTGATAGATATAAAAACAGGTGAAATTATTGAATTTGTTGATGAAGAAATTGAAAAACTTCAAAAAAAAGTTGCCGAAAAATATGGATATGATTTAGTTGACCATAAGCTAGAGTTATATGGTGTTAAAAAAAAATCCTAATTAATGGGAAAGAAAATCTTTATAAAAACGTTTGGTTGTCAAATGAACGAATATGATTCTAATCGTATTTTTCATTTAGTTAAAAAAATTGGTTTTGAAAAAACAGAAGATCAAGAAAATGTAGATTGTTTTGTTTTAAATACATGTCACATACGAGATAAAGCAAAAGAAAAAGTTTATCATGAGATAGGACGAGTAAAAAAAATTTATAAACAAAAACTCAAACCAATAGTCATTGTAGCAGGATGTGTTGCCCAAGCTGAAAATGAAGAGATGTTTAAAAGAGAACCATTCATAGATATTGTAATTGGTCCACAGTCCTATCATAAAATTAATGATTTACTTAATAATTATGTTTCTAAAAAACATAGAGAAGAGACTGAATTTGATACAGTATCAAAATTTAACTTTTTTGATAAAATTGAAAATAATAGTAATAAAGTTTCAGCTTTTTTAACTATCCAAGAGGGATGCAATAAATTTTGTAATTTTTGTGTGGTACCTTTTACAAGAGGTCCAGAATATTCTAGATCATTCCATAAAATTTTATCTGAAGCAGAAACTCTAATTAAGAATGGAGCCAAAGAAATTACATTTCTGGGACAGAACGTAAATGCATACTCATTTATTGAAAATTCTAAAGAGTACAGACTCTCAGATTTAATAAATCAACTAGAAAAATGCTCCGAAATGAAAAGAATTAGATATACCACCTCTCATCCAAGAGATATGACAGAAGATTTAATTGATTGTTATAAGAATAATAAAAAATTGATGCCATTTGTTCATCTTCCTATTCAAAGTGGATCTAATAGAATTTTAAAAATGATGAATAGAAAACATAGCGTTGAAGAATATATTTTAACTTATGAAAAATTAAAAAAAATTAACTCTAGTATTGAGTTTTCAAGTGATTTTATAGTTTCATATCCAGGAGAAAATGAACAAGATTTTAATAAAACTTTAGATTTAGTTAAAAAAATTAAATTTATAAATTCTTATTCTTTTATTTTTAACCCTCGTCCGGGCACAAAAGCTGCAAATCTAGAATTGATAGATAAAGAAATATCCAAAGAGAGGTTGAAAACTATTCAAAAGTATTTATTTGAACATCAAGCAAATATAAATAAGTCATTCGAAAATAAATTAGTGGATGTATTGGTAGAAAATAAAATTAAAAGTCAAACAAAACTGTTTGGTAGAAATAAATATATGAACTCAGTAATTTTTGAAGGTGATGAAGATGATATTGGAAAAATTGTGAAAGTTAAAATACTAAAAACTAATCAAAGTAATTTGTTTGGAAAAACAGAAAACGTTAAAGATATGAGGGCAGCATAAATTGAGAAATATTGTCCATCAAAAGAGCAATTCTGAAATAAAATTTGTATATTCGGATAATAATACTCTCAGCATGATATTTCAAAATAATGATCTACTATTAGGTGTTGTAGGTGAATTTAACTGTAACTTAAAAGAATTAGAAAAAATTACTGAGACGAATATTTATTCTAGAGGTAATTCAATTTTAATAAAGAGTGAATCAAAAAAAAATGAATTAATCAAAAATGCAATAAAATTTCTTGCAGATCAATTTATTATTAATGGATCAATAGAGAAAAAAGATATAATTTCATCGGTAAATAAGTTTATGATTGAAGAAAAAATAAATAATTCTGAAAAAAATATAGAGTATATTATTAAAACACCAAAAAGATCTGTAATTCCTCGTTCAGAAAAACAAAAAAATTATGTTAGAGCGCTCAAACAAAATGAAATTATAATTTCGACTGGACCAGCCGGAACTGGAAAAACTTTTCTTGCTGTTGCAGTTGCATTAACAATGTTATTAGAAAAAAAAATTGAACGGATAATATTATCAAGGCCAGCTGTGGAAGCTGGTGAAAAGTTAGGTTTTTTACCTGGAGATATAAGAGAAAAGGTCGATCCATATCTTAGACCTCTATATGACTCATTTTATGATTTATTAGATTATGAAAAAATACAAAAGAAAATTGAAGTAGGAGATATTGAAATAGCACCCCTAGCATTTATGAGAGGAAGAACGTTAAAAAATTCATTTGCAATTTTAGATGAAGCTCAGAATGCTACGGATACACAAATTAAAATGTTTTTAACTCGAATAGGGGAAAACTCAAAAATAGTAATAAATGGAGATCCGTCACAAACAGATTTACCAAATAAAAATTTGTCAGGATTAACAAGGTCCAAAAAACTTTTGGGACATTTAAAAGAAATATCGTTTGTAGATTTTGACCATACTGACGTTGTGAGACATCCTTTGGTTTCAAAGATTGTAAAAGCTTATTCAAATTAAAGTAATGATTAATGTTGAAGTAGTCCAGGATAATAACCTTTGGAGGAAAAAAATAAAAAAACCTGAAATATTTTTTAAAAAAATAATCAGTTTTTTTCCTAAATCTTTTAAATTCAAAAAAAAAAAAATATCTTTTACGATTTTACTTTCTAAAAATAATTTCATAAAAAAATTAAACTATCAGTTTAGAAAAAAAAATAAACCAACCAATGTTCTTACATTTCCTAATTATAAAAAAAAAGATTTAAAAAAATTCTCAAAAAAAAAAAAAATTTATGTAGGAGATATTGTTATAAGTTATGAATATATTTTTAAAAAAAAATACAATTCTTTTAATAATAAAGAAATATTAATTAAAACATTTATACATGGTTTTCTTCATCTTTTGGGGTTTAATCATAAAAAAAACAAAGATTTTAAAATAATGACCTATAAAGAAATAAAAATTTTTAATAGTGTAAATTCAAAAATTGATGAATTTTAATATTTATAATTTAAAAAATAATTTTTATCTAATTTTTTTAGGTACAATCTCTTCATTTAGTTTACCGCCTTATAATCATTTTATTATTAATTTTTTTACATTTAGTTTATTTTTTATTTATTTGTTTCAAATAAATAAAAATAGTGATGCCAAAATAATATATTTTAAAAATGGATGGTTATTTGGATTTGGTTATTTTATCAGTAATTTATATTGGATTTCCATTTCGCTTACATTTGATAAAAATTTTAATTTTTTAATTCCATTTTCAATTATTTTGGTTCCAGCTTTCATGGCATTATTTTATGGAATTGCCATTTATATCTTTTCTTATTTTTTAAATAAAAAAAAAGTTATTTACTCGGTTTTAATATTTTCATTAATTTTTGGATTAGTTGAGATTATAAGGGGATATATTTTATCTGGTTTTCCTTGGAATTTGATATCTTATAGTTTTTCAGAAGAAATATATTTTATTCAGGTGTTATCTTTAATTGGTACTTATTCATTTAATTTAATTTGTATTACTTTATTTACTATTCCTTCAATAATTATTTTAAGTAAATCTAGAACAGAAATTATAGCATGCTTATTTTTTATTTTAATCGGAGCCTTTTTTTTAATTTTTGGCCATAACAAAATAAAAAATTTTAATGAAAAAGAAATTTTTTTAAATAATTATAAATTTTCTATTCTTTCATCCAATATTTCGTTAGACAGATATTACTCAAATAGCAATGAAGAAGAGATAATTAATGAACTTATATTTTTAAGTAATCCAGTAAAGAATGAAAAAACAATCTTCGTTTGGCCTGAAGGACTTTTCCCAGAAACTGATTTAAATGATCTTCAAAAATATAGAAGCAAATTTTTAGAAACATTTGATGAAAATCATTATATAATACTTGGGATTAACAATTCCAAAAGATTAGATAATGGTATTAAATATTTTAATACTTTGGCGGTAATTAATAACAAGGCCGAAATATTAGCTTCCTATGACAAGAATAAATTAGTGCCATTTGGAGAATTTTTACCCTTTGAAAACATTCTTAAAAAAATCGGTTTAAAAAGTTTAACTAATAATTATCAATCTTACTCATCTGGAAATAAAAGAGAAATAATCAATATAGGTTTAAATGGATCTGAATTAAATTTTTTACCATTAATCTGCTACGAATTAATTTACTCAGGAGAGTTATCTAGAAACAATAATTTTAATTATATAATTAACATTTCAGAGGATGGTTGGTTTGGCAATTCTATAGGTCCTCATCAACATTTTACGCATGCAATTTTTAGATCTATTGAAAATGGTAAATATTTAATTAGATCGGCAAACAATGGTATTTCAGCAGTTATAAATCCTATTGGAAAAGTTATAAGCAAGATGAATCTAAATGAAATAGGTAAATTAGTCTTTAAACATAATAAAAACCAAGAAAAGACAATCTTTTTATTATTTGGAAATAAAATAATTATATTTATAATTTTAATCTATATTTTATTAATATTTTCGTTTAATAGGCTAAAAAATGAATAATCTAAAAAATTATCTTTTTACAAGCGAATCAGTTTCCGAAGGTCATCCAGATAAAGTTTGTGATAGAATTTCTGATATGGTAGTTGATCATTATCTTTCACAAGATCCGTATTCAAGAGTAGCATGTGAAACATTAACAACCACTAATAAAGTTATTTTAGCTGGAGAGGTTAGAGGTCCTGAATTAAATAAAGATGCTTTAATTGAAAAAGTAAGAGAGTGTATAAAAGATATTGGATACGACCAAGAAGGTTTTAGTTGGAAAAATGCAAATATAGAATGCTTCTTACATTCACAGTCAGCAGATATTGCAATGGGTGTTGACTCAAAAGGCAACAAAGATGATGGAGCTGGTGACCAAGGAATTATGTTTGGTTACTCATGTGATGAAACAAAAGAGTTAATGCCTGCACCAATTCAATTTTCTCATAAAATATTAAGATTAATGGCACAAGATAGAAAATCTGGAGTTTTAAAAAATATTGAACCAGATTCAAAAAGTCAAGTTACAATCGAGTATAAAGATAACAAACCATTTAAAGTTAAATCAATTGTTATTTCTTCACAACATTCCCCAGATGTTGAGCAACATCAAGTTAAAGAATTAGTTCGACCTTACATAAAAAGATCAATACCAGAAAAATTATTAGAGGGATTTGATGATAATGAGTTTTATGTAAATCCTACTGGAAATTTTGTTATAGGTGGACCTGACGGAGACTGTGGACTAACTGGAAGAAAAATAATGGTTGATACCTATGGGGGAGCCGCTCCACATGGTGGAGGTGCTTTTTCAGGAAAAGATCCAACAAAAGTAGATCGATCTGCAGCATATGCAGCAAGGTATATTGCAAAAAATGTTGTTGCTTCAAAAATTTCAAGCAGATGCTTGATACAACTAGCCTATGCTATTGGGGTTTCAAAACCACTATCAATTTATGTAAATCTTTTCGATAATGAATCAAAAAAAACAGAGCATGTAAGAAAAATTATAAACGAAAATTTTGACTTGAGTCCAAGAGGAATCAGAGAGATGTTGGAACTCAATAAACCAATCTATGAAAAAACAGCTGCATATGGTCATTTTGGCAGAGAATTAGAAAAAGATGGCTCATTTTCATGGGAAAATATTGATAAAAAGGGATTATTTTAATTATACTTACTATTGAATAATTAATTTTTTTTATTATATTGCAGTAACATTGTTGAAATTTCAAAATGGGCCTTGGCCCATTTTTTTTTGGAAGAAAGAAAAATGTTAAATAGAAGAGCAGATAAACTTGAATTATTGAGAATAGCTGAAGCAGTAGCTTTAGAGAAATCAATAGACAAAGAATTAATTATAGATTCTATGGAAAATGGAATTGCAAAAGCCGCAAAATCAAGATTTGGATCTGAAAATGATATCAAAGTTTTAATTAATAGAGATAGTGGTGATATTGGAATTTTTAGAAAACTGACAATTGTTGAAAAACCAGAAAATATCAATTTAGAAATAAGTTTGGATCAAGCAGTAGTATTAAATGAGGAAAACAAAATAAAAAAAATTGGTGATGAAGTTTTACAACCTTTACCTTCTTTTGATTTTGGAAGAATAGCTGCTCAAACAGCAAAACAAGTCATTAATTTTAATGTAAGAGAAGCTGAGAGAGAAAGACAATACAACGACTATATTGATAAAAAAGATACTATTTTAAGCGGAATAGTGAAGAGATTAGAATTTGGCAATATAATAGTTGATCTTGGAAGAGCTGAAGCAATTATTCAAAAAAATGAAATGATACCTAGAGAAAATATTAAAGCAGGAGATAGGGTAAAAGCTTATTGCCTTGATGTTAGAAGAGAACCAAGAGGACAACAAATTTTTCTTTCGAGAGCACATCCTAAGTTTATGGAAAAATTATTTTTACAGGAAGTACCAGAAATTTATGATGGATTAATTGAAATAAAATCATCAGCAAGAGACCCTGGCAGCAGAGCTAAAATATGCGTTAAAGCGATCGACACGTCGTTAGATCCAGTGG
The DNA here is from genome assembly GCA_913043015.1 of uncultured Candidatus Pelagibacter sp. Classification (GTDB taxonomy): domain Bacteria; phylum Pseudomonadota; class Alphaproteobacteria; order Pelagibacterales; family Pelagibacteraceae; genus Pelagibacter. The sequence goes on from CAJWKX010000009.1 coordinate 8,538, forward strand.
GTGCGTGTGTCGGAATGAGAGGAAGCAGAGTACAAGCAGTTGTCAATGAATTACAAGGAGAAAAAATAGATATAGTTAATTGGTCAGAAGATCCTGCAGCAATAGTAGCAAATGCTTTATCACCAGCAGAAGTTCAAAGAGTTAATGTGGATAATGAATTAAAAAAATTAGATGTAATTCTTAGCGAAGAGAACTTAAGTAAAGCTATTGGTAGAAGAGGGCAAAATGTAAGGTTAGCAACTAAACTTTTAAATTATGAAATCAACATAATGACAGACCAAGAAGATTCTGAAAGAAGGCAAATTGAATTTAAAGAGAAAACCGATAACTTTGTTAAAAATCTAGAATTAGATGAGACATTGGGCCAATTACTAGTGGCCGAAGGATTTTCTAGCATAGATGATATTAAAGATAGTTCAGTTGAAGCTTTTACAAAAATAGAAGGCATAGAAGAAGAAACTGCTAATGAACTTATTGAAAGGGCAAAAGAATTTCATCAAAAGGATCAAGAGGAAATTTCAAAAAGAATTAAAGATCTTGGATTAGACAATGAGCTAATTACTCATAAGGGTTTAACTCCAGGAATGTTAGTTACTCTTGGTGAACAAAAAATTTTAACTCTTAATGATTTTGCAGATCTTTCTTCTGATGAACTTACAGGCACATATGATGTAGTTAAAGGGCAAAGAATTAAAATCAAAGGATATTTAGAGGATTTTGCACTTTCAAAAAAAGAAGCTGATGATTTAATTATGTCTGCCAGAGATAAGATTTTTAAAAATTGAAAGATGATAAATGGAGAAAAAAAAAACAAAGTTAACAATTTCAGGAAGCTCAAAAAAAACTATAAGCAGTATTGAGCTAGCAAAATTAAAAGGAAAAAATTCAGTTATAATTGAAAAGAAATTAGGTAGATTTGGAAATAAACCAAGTTTTACAAAAACAAATAATCAAAAAACTTCTTTTAAATCAAAACCTCCTTTTATTTTTAAAGAACCAAAATTTTCTAAACCATCTACAACTTCAACTAATGACTTTGAAAAAAGAAAACTAGCTGAACAACGTGCAACTAGAAGATTGAAAGGAGAACTTCCCCAGAGAGGGAAATCAGGGTCAAAAAAACGTGAACTAAAATTAACTATATCTAGAGCCTTAAGCGATGACGATATAGAAACAAAAGGAAGAAGTTTAGCTTCATTAAGGAGAGCAAGACAAAAAGAAAATAGAGATCTTAAAAAAGAAGAGATCAAGGAGAATTTAAAACCCATAAAGCGAGATGTTAAAATACCAGAAGTAATTACAATTCGAGAACTAGCAAATAGAATGGCAGAACAATCAAGCAATATTATTAAACACCTTTTAGGGATGGGAGTTACAGCAACAATTAATCATAGTATTAATGCTGATATTGCCGAATATTTAGTTCAAGAATTTGGTCACAATCCAATCAAAGAGCAAAAAGCTGGGGAAATTATAAAAAAAATAAAAGAAGTTAAAAAAGAAAATTTAAAAAATCGTCCACCAATCGTTACTGTTATGGGCCATGTTGATCATGGAAAAACATCTGTATTAGATGTTTTAAGAAAATCAAATGTTGTTTCAGGTGAATTTGGAGGTATCACTCAACATATAGGCGCATATCAAATAAATTATAATTCAAATAAGATTACATTTATTGACACGCCTGGTCATGCTGCATTTACAGAAATGAGAGCTAGAGGATCAAAATTAACTGATATAGTCATTTTAATTGTAGCAGCAGATGATGGAGTAAAACCACAAACTGTGGAATCCATAAAACATGCTAAAGCAGCAAATGTTCCAATAGTAGTTGCAATTAATAAATGCGATTTACCAGATGCAGATCCTCAGAAAATAAAAAATCAATTGCTTGAGTATGAATTAATTGCTGAAGAACTGTCAGGAGATACTTTGATAATTGAGATCTCAACAAAAACAAAACAGAATTTAGATAAATTATTAGAGTCAGTTTTACTTCAGGCTGAATTATTAGATTTAAAAACAGATTATGAGTCAAAAGCAACTGGAACTGTTTTAGAGTCCAAGATTGATGTTGGTAGAGGTCCAATTGTAAATATTATTGTGACTTCTGGCACATTAATAAAAAGTGATTACTTTGTTAGTGGATTAAAATGGGGAAAAGTTAGAGCAATAATTAATGATACTGGAACCAATGTAAATGAGGCTTATCCCGCTACTCCCGTAGAAGTATTAGGTATTAATGGAGCTGCTAGAGCAGGTGATGATTTTATAGTTTTAGAAAGTGAGAAAGAAGCTAAATCTCTTTGTGATGCTAGAATTCAAGAAAAACAAGAGAGTAATAATCCTTTAACTTTTGTAACACAAGATTCAGCATTTAAAGATAAAACTTCAGAAGAGTTAAATATAATTATTAAATCTGATGTTCATGGCTCATCGGAAGCAATAAAAAATGCTATTTCTCAAATTAAACATGACGAAATTAAGTCAAAAATAATACTATCTGATATTGGAATGGTAACTGAAACTGATGTTTCATTAGCGAAGGCATCAAATGCAGTTCTAGTGGCATTTAATGTTAAACCAAGCAAGGAAGCAAAAAAACTTGCCGAACAAGAAAAGATAGCAATTTATTCTTATAACATAATTTATGAAGTATTAGATTTTATTAAAAATAAAATGTCAGACTTATTAACACCAGATGTTCAAGAAAAAATTATTGGATCAGCTGAAATTCTTGAAATATTTAAAGTTTCAAGAGTTGGCAAAGTCGCTGGATCAAAGGTTATCGAAGGCGAAATATTACAAGATTCAGATGCTCGAGTGATTAGAGATGGTACAATCATATTTAAAGGCAAAATTGGATCTATTTACAGAGAAAAAAATCAAGCAAAGCAAGTTTCTGCTGGCTTAGAATGTGGTATTACAATCAAAGATTTTAATGATTTTCATAAAAAAGATATAATTGAGGCTTATAATTTAACGGTAACAGAGAGAAGAATTTAATATTATGAGCAAACTTGGAAAACCTGTTACACAAAGACAATTAAGAGTTGGAGAAATGATAAAGCAAGCTTTAGGGATGATTTTTTTAAGAAGTGAGGCAAAACTGCCCAATCTTGAAACAAGAGAAATTACAGTTACAGAGGTAAGAATGAGCCAAGATCTTAAAACTGCTAAAGCATTTGTATTACCATTAGGAGGAAAAAATTCTCAGGAAGTAATTGAAAAACTAAAAGAATTTTCATTTGTAATTAGAAAGGTATTGTCAAAAAAAATAACTATGAAATTTCTTCCGAAGCTTCTTTTTGTTAAAGATGAATCCTTTGATTATGCTGAAAAAATTGAGAACTTAATAAAACAAACACATAAATAAGGAAAATATGACAAAAAAAGTAAAAGAATTAGTACTGCACGGAAAGGACACAGGATCTTCAGAAGTGCAAGTTGCTCAACTAACAAATAAAATTGAAAATATATCTAAACATATAAAAAAATCTAAGAAGGATAAACACTCATCTGTTGGTTTGCTAAAAGCGGTAAATAGAAGAAAAAAATTATTAGATTACTTGAAAAAAAATAAAGTAGAATCATACAAAGCAGTAATATCGAAATTAAATTTAAGGAAGTAAATGTTTAAAATATATAAAAAAGAAATAGAGTTAGCCGGCAAAAAAATAAGCTTGGAAACTGGTAAAATAGCTAGACAAGCAGATGGTGCAATTATTGCTACATGTGGAGAAACAGTAGTAATAGCAACAGCTGTGGGTGCAAAAAAAGTTAATCCAGAAATGGATTATTTTCCATTGCAGATAAATTATCAGGAAAAATATTATGCAGCTGGTAAAATTCCTGGTGGATATTTTAAAAGAGAAGCAAGACCAACAGAAGCTGAGACGTTAATTTCGCGATTAATAGACAGACCTATTAGACCTTTGTTTCCAGAAGAATTTAGAAATGAAGTGCAAGTTTTACCAACAGTACTTTCATATGATGGTGTAAATGAACCAGATGTATTATCTATAATTGCATGTTCAGCAGCACTAGCAATATCTGGAATGCCTTTTCAAGGACCAGTTGGAGCTTCAAGAGTTGGTTATATAGATGAAAAGTATGTATTAAATCCATCTAAAGAAGAAATTGAAAAATCTAAATTAGATTTAGTAGTTGCTGGAACTAAAGATGCGGTTTTAATGGTAGAATCTGAAGCATCAGGTTTATCAGAAAAAGTAATGTTAGATGCAGTTAAATTTGGACATGAAAAATTTGTTCCAGTTATTGAAGCAATTGAAAAGTTAGTAAAAGATTGTGGCAAAGAACAGTGGGTTGTTGAAAAGAAAGATTTATCTGAATTAGAAAATAAAATTTCAGATAGCTTTAAAAAAGACTTAACAAAAGCATTTTCTATTAAAGACAAACAAGAAAGATCCAATTTAATTGGTGAAATTACAACTACATGTAAAGAAATGTTTGAAGGTGATGAAACTTATTCTGATTTAGATATTTCAATGACTTTAAAAAAAGTTGAAAAGAAAATTGTTAGAACTGACATCTTAAAAAACAAATCGAGAATTGATGGACGTTCATTAACTGATGTAAGACAAATTGATTGTCAAGTTGGTGTTTTACCAAGAACTCATGGATCGGCTTTGTTTACAAGGGGAGAGACACAAGCTTTAGTAACACTAACCTTAGGAACCTCAGAAGATGAACAAAGAGTTGAAAGCCTTGAGGGGTTAAAGAGACATAGATTTATGCTTCATTATAATTTTCCTCCTTTTTCTGTTGGTGAAGTTGGTAGAATTGGTACTGGCAGAAGAGAAATCGGCCATGGCAAATTAGCTTGGAGAGCACTAAATTCATCATTACCAGCACAAGAAAAATTTCCATATACTTACAGAGTTGTATCTGAAATTACCGAGTCAAACGGATCTTCTTCAATGGCTACAGTTTGTGGCGCATCTTTAGCGTTAATGGATGCAGGTGTACCAATGAAAGATTCTGTAGCAGGTATAGCTATGGGATTAATTAAAGAAGGAGATGATTTTTCAGTTCTTTCAGATATTCTAGGTGACGAAGATCACTTAGGAGATATGGATTTTAAAGTAGCTGGTACTAAAGATGGGATTACTTCTTTACAAATGGATATTAAAATAACAGGAATAACCTTTGAAATAATGGACCAAGCATTATCACAAGCTAAAGATGGCAGAATTCATATCTTAGGTGAGATGGCAAAAGCTTTAACTGGCTCAAGAGATACAGTTTCTAAATATACTCCAAAAATAGAAACAGTTATGGTTGATAAAAAAGATATAGCAGCCGTAATTGGAAAAGGTGGAGCAACTATAAGAGAAATTGTTGAGCTATCGGGAGCAAAAGTAGATGTAAAAGACACAGGCGAAGTAACTGTAGCTGCTCCAGATGAAGAATCTAGACTTAAAGCAATGAAAATGATCAAAGACATTATTGCTAAGCCTGAAATGAATAAAATTTATAAAGGTAAAGTAATTAAAATTATGGAATTTGGAGCTTTTGTAAATTTCTTAGGTAAACAAGATGGTCTAGTTCACATATCAGAACTTGCTCCTAAAAGAGTAGCTAAAGTTACCGATGTTGTTAAAGAAGGCGATGAAGTTACTGTTAAAGTAATTGGATTTGATAGAGGTAAAGTTAAATTATCTATCAAACAAGCTGTTGCTTAAGACATATTTTTTGGATTAGGCATTCCAACTTTATTGTAACCCGCATCCACGTAATGTATTTCACCTGTAACTGCTCCAGCAAGATCACTTAATAGATATAAAGCTGAATTGCCTACGTCATCAATATCTATATTTCTTTTTAATAAAGAATGATCCTCATTCCACTTATATAGAAATTTTGCATCACCAATAGCTGATGCTGCTAGAGTTTTAATTGGGCCAGCACTTATAGCATTTACTCTAATTTTTTTCTCCCCAAGATCTCTTGCAAGATATTTTACACTTGCTTCTAAAGCAGATTTACAAACACCCATTACATTATAGTTTGGAATTACTTTTGTAGACTCATACGTAAGTGTAAGCATACTTCCGCCCTCCTTCATAATTTTAGAAGCTTCTTTCGCTACTTCTGTAAAAGAGAAGCAAGAAATTAACATACTTTTTAAAAAGTTTTCTCTAGTTGTATTTAAATATTTACCTGATAATTCAGATCTATCAGAAAAAGCTATCGCGTGTACTACAAAATCTAATTCACCCCATTTACTTTTTATGTCTTCAAAAAGTTTTACTATTTCATTATTATCTTCAACGTTGCAGCTTAACGTAAAATTTGAATTTAATGATTCAGCTAAAGGTACTACTCTTTTTTTTAATGCATCTCCTAAATATGTGAAAGCTAATTCAGCTCCATTTTTAGCTAGTTTTTTAGATATACCCCAAGCGATTGATCTTTCATTCGCCACACCCATGATCAATCCTTTTTTGCCTTTCATTAAACTCATATATTAAACTTTCTCAAAGACTAAAGTTGCATTAGTTCCACCAAAACCAAAACTGTTAGACATTACAGAGTTTAATGTAACATCTTTTTCAACTTTAGTTACTATTGGAAATTTTTTAGCTTCATCATCCATGTCATTTACATTTGCAGAAGCAGCTATGAAATTGTTTTTCATCATTATTAAACTATAAATAGCTTCATGAACCGAAGCTGCACCTAAAGGATGGCCTGATAGAGATTTAGTAGAACTAATTTTTGGCA
>CAJWKX010000010.1 GCA_913043015.1 uncultured Candidatus Pelagibacter sp.
CGTATTTAATTTACTCAACTAATATAATTTCTAAATCTAATTTAATTCTAGTTTTAGAAAAGACTTGATCTTTTACAAAGTTTATAAGTTTTTTCATATCTTTAAATTTCGCGTTTTTTTTGTTTATTAAAAAGTTACAATGTTTATGGGATATTGCCGCGTCACCAAATTTTATATCTAATGGGATCGATTCTTTTATTAGCTCCCAAACCTTCTTGTTGCTTTGGCCAACAGGATTTTTAAATGTACTTCCTCCAGTTTTTATTCTGGTTGGTTGTGCTAATTCTTTTTTATTTTTTAAAGAATTAATTTTTTTTTCGATTAAATTTTTATTTTTTTCATAACCTTGAAAAGTTGCACTTAAAAAAATTATATCTTCCGGTAGATTGCTTGTTCTATATGCAAATTTAATTTTATTTCTTGGTATTGTTAAAACTTTGCCAAATTTATCAATTGCCTGAACTGAAATTAAAATGTCTTTAAATTCTCTGTTGAAGCATCCAGAGTTCATTCTTAATCCTCCACCTATCGTTCCCGGAATACAAGATAAAAACTCAAAACCACCAATACCATTTTCTAAAGAAAATTCAGATAATTGTCTGTCTGAGGTACCACTACCTGCAACAACTGTATTATAATTTAAAAGAGAAAAATTTGAAAAATTTTTACCTAGTTTAATAACTGCTCCATTAAATAAGCCATCTTGAAATAAGATATTCGACCCTGCTCCAATTACAAATAATTTTCCCCTATCATTATATAATTTTAAAAATTCAATTAATTCTTGCAGTGTTTCTGGTTTAAAATATATTTTTGCTTTACCGCCAATATTAAACCAATTTGTTTTTTTTAATTCATAATCAAAAAAAATTTTTTTATACGGATTTTTTGAGTATTTTTTTATATCATTAATGTTCATTTTAGTAATTTTTGTAATTCTCTCAACCAATTTGATATTGAACCTGCCCCCATACCTATAACGATTTTATCACCATAAATGTTTTGTTTAGTGAATTTTATTAGATCTAAATTATTTTTTATTAAAATTAATTTTACATTTGAATTTTTAATTATTTCTTTCGCAAAATTTGAATAAGTGAACCCTAAACTGATATTTTCACCAGCTTTATAAATTGGACAGAGTACAACTGTATTTGCTTTCTTAAATGCTAAAGAGAATTCTTTTCTTAAATTTTTGACCCTTGTAATTCTATGTGGCTGAAAGACACAAATTATTTCTTTATTTTTATAAACTTTCTTAACCCCATTTAAAACCTCCTTTATTTCTGTCGGGTGGTGGGCATAATCATCGAAAAATGGAACGCTTTGAAAGGAAAACAATTTAGTAAATCTTCTTTGTACTCCTTCAAATTCTTTTAAACCTTTTTTTATTATTCTATTAGATATGCCAATTGACGATGCTACAGCCAAAGCAGCAGTTGCATTTCTAATATTATGTAGTCCAATAATTGGTATCTGTATATTCCTAATAAATTTTACTAAATTTCCTGGTAGCGTTATTTTCACATCAAACTTTGAATAATTTATTTTTTGAGAAATATTTATTATTTTAAAATTAGAATTTTTGTGAATTCCATAGGTACTATAATTTTTATTAGCTACTTTTTTTAATACCTCTCTATTATTTTTATCGTCTACACAAATAAATGATTTGCCAAATGAGGGGGTATTTTCAATAAAATGAATAAATTTATTTTTTAAATTATTCATGGTTTTATAAAAATCCATGTGTTCTTCATCAATATTTGTTATTATTGAGTAAGTTGGCGGTATATTAATAAAACTTCCATCTGACTCATCAGATTCTAAAATGCACCAATTACTTTTTCCAAGTTTTGCTGAATTTCCAAATGAATTTAGAATACCGCCATTTATAATTGTAGGATCAATTTTTGCTTTTGAAAAAATATTTGATACTAAAGAGGTTGTAGTTGTTTTACCATGTGATCCTGCCACAACAACATTTCTCATTAAAGAAACTACGTGAGCAAGCATTTCCCCTCTTTTGTAAACTGGAAGTTTCTTTTTTTTTGCCTCTAAATATTCTGGATTATTTTTTTTTATAGCTGATGACATTACTAAAATTGTTGATTTTTTTATATTTTGCTTTTTGTGGCCAATAAAAACATTAATTTTATTTTTTTTGAGTCTTTCAACATTTTTATTAAAAGAAATATCGCTACCTTGTATTTTAAAACCTAGCTCTTTCATTATAAGAGCTAAACCGCTCATGCCAATTCCACCTATACCAACAAAATGAATTAATTCCGTTTTGGCTAATTTAATTTTCATTAATTAAACCTGTCAATTTTTGATTAATATTATTCCAAGTATTTTGATAGGAAAATTTCTCCATATTTTGTTTCTTTAAAAAATATTCTTTTTTATTATTTATCAAATTTGTTAAAAAACTAGCTATTTTTTCAGTTTTGAATTCATCTTGATTAACAAGCCAACACAAGTCTTTATCAAAATAATACTTGGCATTATAGAATTGATGGTTATCTTTAGCATGGGGGAAAGGTACTGCTAAAAAGGGTATATTATAAAATATCAACTCTGAAATCGTGGAAGCGCCTGCACGAGTAATTGAAAAATCTACGTTATTAAATATTTTGTATAGCTCATTATTATAACTAAATAATTCATATTTTAAATTAATTTCATTGTATTGCTTTATTAGCTCTAGTTTTTTATTTTCATCAAAGATTTGTTGAATTAAATAAATTTTGTTTTCTTTTGATAAATTTATTATTAATTTTTTTATTTTTTCATCAAAAAATTTAGCACCTTGGCTACCTCCTATAATTAATATCTTGAAAGATCGGTCAATTTCATTCTTAATACTTTTATCTAGAATATATAAATCTCTTCTTAACAATGGATTAATCAAAAAAATTTTATGTTTATATTTATTTGGTAAACTTTTAATTTGCTTAGAATAACAAATAATTTTTTTAGCTGAACTTAAAAAAATCTTGTTTGATCTTCCTAAAACCATATTGGGCTCAAAAAGAAAAATTTTTACATTTAATAATTTAGCAGCAACACAAAAAGGTAAGGACATATATCCGCCAGTACTTATTAAATATTGAATATTCTTTTTTCTTAGATAAAAATATGATTTAAAAATTGAAATTAAAAAAAAAATTAAAATTAATGGTATTTTAAAAATATTATTTGAAATTTTTGGTGTATCAATTATTTCAAATGGATATTTGTTTTGATCAATATATTTTGCTCCTCTTTTATCTGAAACTAAAAATATTTCAAAATTTTCAATGTAATGATCAAATAATGTTGTAGCAGGAATTATATGTCCACCGGAACCTCCTGTGCTTATTAATATTTTTTTCACAGTTAATTAATTTTTCTTTTAGTTAAATTTAATATAATACCAGATAGAATTGCTGTGCTTATAATTGATGAACCTCCATAACTTAGAAAAGGCAAAGTCATTCCTGTTGTTGGCAAAAATCTAATATTTACACCTATATGAATAAAAGTTTGAAGAAGTATTATTGAAATCGAACCAACTAAAATAAGTTTTATCTGATCATTCTGTTCTAAATAAATTTTTCTTAAAACTTGATAAGCAAAAATCAAAAAAATCATCATTATCACTATTACGATAATCGCTCCAAATTCCTCAGAAATAACTGAGATAATATAGTCTGTATGAGCCTCAGGGACTCTTGAATTTAAAGTTCCTTCTCCAATTCCTTTTCCAAAAAAACCTCCGTTAGTTATTGCTTCAGAAGCTTTCTCAGATTGATAATTATCTCCGGTATTAGGATCTAAAAATGAAAGTAATCTTTCCTGAACGTATTGAAATTTTGGTAAGACAAAAATTAAATAAGATAACAATAATGAAATTAAAATAAAAAAAGAAAAGAAAATGAACAAATTAATACCTGAAACAAATATTAAGGATAACCATGTAAGAAAGATTAATAAACTTTGACCTATATCAGGTTGGGAAATTAAAAAAATAATTATTGGAATAAGTATAATAAAGCTGAAAAAATATTTAATATAGATGCTTTTATAATTTTCTAAACTTAACACAGATGCTATCATTATTATAAAAAAGGGCTTTAATATCTCAATTGGTTGAAATCTAAGCGAAAACATTAGATCAATCCATCGTTTTGATCCTTTTACTTCAGTGCCTATGAATGGAACTAAAATTAAAAAAATTAAAAAAACTATAAATAAAATTTTAGATATTTTAAATAGTTTTTTCTGACTTAATAATGAAAATCCAATTAATATAAATATTCCTAAACAGATGAATAAAAAATGCTTAATGAAAAAATAATAAGTATTTGTATTTAGTTTATCTGAAGCAATAAGTGATGTTGAAACCAAAGAAAAAAACAGGCCTAAGGAAAAAAGTGATAATATTAGTAATAAAATAAATTTATCAATGTTTTTCCACCAAAAATAATAAAACCTGTAATAAAAATTACTATTGAACATTAATTTTTTTAATAAATTTAATTTTATTAATTAAATAATTAAAATATTCACCTCTATGTTCAAAATTTTTAAATTGATCAAAAGATGCTGCTGCTGGGCTAAATAATATATTAATATTTTTTTGTTTTGTAAAATTAATATCCAAAATAATTTTCTTCAAAGTTTCTTCAAGATTATCAAAAGTTTGAAAATATATTTTATTTTTAAATATTTTTTTAAAAAATGTTTTATTTTTTCCAAAAATGTAAGATTTAATATTGTGATAATATCTTTTTGGTAACTCAAGTTTATCACCTTTTTTTGGTATACCTCCGACTAACCATAAAATATTTTTATAAGACATGAGTAAATTCAAGCTCGAAGAAAAACTTGTTGACTTAGAATCATTAATTATTGTTAAATTTTTATTTTTAAAAATAATTTCTTGTCTAAACTTTAAACCTTTAAATGAATTTACCACTTTAAGTATTTTGCTTTTACTTAAATTAATTATTTTACTTAATTCAAAAACAAATGATAAATTGTTAAGATTATTATTATTTTTAAAATATGGATTATTAATCAAATTATTAATTTTTTTTGTATAATTTAGGTTAACATTAATTAATTTTGATTTTAATTTAGATTTTTTGATTTCATTACTTAAATATTTATTTTTTTTATCAAGATAGGCAAACCCGCTTTTATTTTGATTTAATATTAGTTTAAATTTCGCCCTTGTATAATTTTGAATAGTTTCATGTCGTTCAAGATGATCTGGATTTATATTTAGAATCATTGCGTGATCAGTTTTAAAATACTTACTATACTCTATTTGGTAAGAAGAAGCTTCTATAACAAAAATTGTTCTAGGAGCGATTTTTTTTTCAGCAAGAACTGGTTTTCCAATATTGCCTAGTAATCTTACATCTTTGTTGTGTTTTTTAAATATCTCAAATATTAATTTTGCAGTAGTAGATTTGCCGTTGGTGCCTGTTATTGTTATTTTTAGATTATTTAAATTTTCTAAATAAAATATATCGAGATCTGTTATTATTTTTTTTTTATGTTTATTTAAATATTTTTTAAGACTACATTTTTTTATATTTATTCCTGGGCTAATTATTATGTGGTCGAATTTTTCATGATTAATTTTTACCTTATTAATAAACTTAGAATTTTTTAATTTTTTTGGTATTATTTTTTTATTATCATCAAAAATTGAAATATTATTTTTTTTATTTAAATAATTTAAGCAAGCTTTGCCACTTTTGCCAAATCCATAAATTAAAAGTTTTTTACTGCTAAAATTATTTCTTAAATCAAGCATTATCTTAATTTAAGTGTGGCCAAACCAATCATAGCCAAGATTATTGAAATAATCCAAAACCTGACTACTATTGTAGACTCGGCCCAACCTTTTTTTTCGAAATGATGATGAATTGGAGCCATTTGAAAAATTCTTTTTCCAGTTAATTTAAAAGAAATAACCTGAACAATCACAGAAATTGCTTCCAAAACAAATAATCCTCCAGTTATAGCAAGTACAATTTCATGTTTGGTAATTATTCCTACTGCTCCAAGAGATCCTCCGAGAGCCAAGGACCCTGTATCGCCCATAAAAATTTTTGCAGGTGGAGCATTAAACCATAAGAATCCTATACAAGCTCCAATTATAGATCCACAAAATACTGCTACTTCTCCTACGCCTTCAATATAAGGTATTAATAGATATTCAGAGAAAACTATATTTCCAGTAACATAACTAATAAATGCAAAACAACCAGCCACAAGTATTACTGGTACAGTTGCTAAACCATCCAACCCATCTGTTAAGTTTACTGCATTAGAGGAGCCAACAATAACAAAAATGTAAAATGGAATGAAAAACCAACCTAGGTTAATTATTAAATTTTTGAAAAAAGGAAAATATAAATTTTTTAATTCTGGAGATTGAACAAAATTTACTAAAATTAAAATTCCAATAAGTGCTAGAGTTATTTGAGAAATTATTTTTAACTTTAATGAAATTCCTGAAGAATTGCCTCCTTTGATTTTCTTATAATCATCATAAGCTCCAAGTAAACCAAAAGATCCCACGATAAATATCAAAAACCAAATATATGGGTTTAGCAAATCGCCCCATAATAAAACTCCAGAAAATAATCCTAATAAAATCAATAGTCCCCCCATTGTTGGTGTTCCAATTTTTTTTATTATATGCTCTTTGGGGCCATCTTCACGAATAGGATTGTGAATTTGTCTAGATGAAAAAAAATTTATTAATGGAGTTCCCACTAAAAAAACAATTGACATAGATGTGAACATTGCCAAACCAGTTCTTACAGTAAGAAATTTAAATACATTAAAAAGTGAGAAAATTTCAACAAAATTTGAAAATAAACTATAAAGCATTTAGTTGTCCTAATTTAATTTTTGAAATTATCTCACTCAAACCTGTTGCATTTGAACCTTTTACCATTAGATAATCATTGTTTCTTAAATCATTTCTCATTAAGTTTAAAATTTCTTTCTTACTATTTAATATTTTTCCTTTTTTTTGTGTTTTAATTTTGTTGAAAGTTTCTTCTATATCCTTGCCATATACAAACACTTTGTTTATTTTTGATTTATTTACTATTTTTGCGGCTTCTTTATGAAGCTTCTTAGAGAATTTTCCTAATTCCAACATATCTCCTAATAAAATATTTTTATTTTTTGAATTAACATTGATTTTATCAAAATTATTAATTGCAAATTCCAGTGATGAAGGATTTGAATTATAACTTTCATCAACAATATTAATTAATTTATTATTTATTTTAATTATCGAAAAATCACCTCTTCCTTTGGGTACTTTGAAATTATAAAAAAAATTTTCTTTAAGATTTTGGATATCTAAAAAATTCGATATTGCAGCAATAGTAGCTAAGATATTGACTATATATGATTTAAGGCTGTCTTTTATAATAAATTTTTTAATATTTTTACCTATTTTTATAATTAATAAGTAGTTTGATTTTTTCTTTGTAATTTTAATCAATCTTATATCTGCTTTATTTTTCTTACTAAATGAAATTACTTTCAGTTTTCTTTTTATGGCTTTGTTTTTTAAAAAATTAAAATATTTATCATCCTTATTTAAAACAATAGATCCTCCACTAATAATATTATTTATCATTTCAGATTTTGCTAAAGCTATTTCTGATAAATTCTTAAAGTTTTTAATATGAGCATAAGAAATATTTGTGATTACACCTAGATCGGGCATGATGAGTTTTGTTAAGTTATCTATTTCGCCTTTTTTATCCATTCCAACTTCAAAAACTCCAAAAATATCTTTTTTCTGTATGTTAAATAAACTTATAGGAACACCATATTTATTATTAAATGATTTCTTTGAATAAGTGGTGGAAGCAATTTTATTTAAACATTGGCCTATTAATTCTTTAAGTGAAGTTTTTCCAGAACTTCCAGTTATTGCAATTGCTTTAATATTTGATGCTTTTCTAACCAAATTAGAACAATCTGATAAAAAATTTAATGTGTTATTAACTTTTATTTTTTTTGAATTAAATCCACCGTAATTTTTGTCTATTATTGCAAAAGCTGCACCTTTTTTAATTGCTTCATTTGAATATCTATTGCCGTCCAATTTTTGTCCTTTAATTCCAAAGAAGATATTATTTTTTTTTATTTCTTTAGAATTAATCGAAGCCAAATTAATTTTTTGATTGTTACTTAATTTAATTTTTTTTATCTTTTCTGTGATTATGTTTAACTTCCAATTTTCTGAAAAATTTTTATTTTTATATTTAATATTTTTCAAAATATGTTTTTTATCCGAAAAAATTTTTTTCTTTGAATGCTCTTGATAATTTTCATGTCCTTTTCCTGCAACCAAAAGAATGTCTCCTGAGCAAAGATTTTTTACTGCTTTTGAAATTGCTTTTTCTCTTGAGGAAATTTCAATAAATTTGGATTTGTTTATTTTTTTTTTTATTTGACTTCTAATTTTTTTTGGATTCTCTCTTCTAGGATTGTCATCAGTTAAATAAATTTTATCACATAAATCATTTGCAATTTTTCCCATGATTTGTCTTTTTGGCTTGTCTCTTTCACCTCCACAACCAAATACTATAGAAATTTTACTTAATTTAAATTGTTCTCTTAAATTTTCCAAACAAGTTTTTAAGGCATCTGGTGTATGCGCATAATCCAATATAACTTTAGAATTATTTTTTAAATTTCCAACTTTTTCTAATCTCCCCTTAACAGGTTTGATTTTATTTATTGATTTTATTATTTTTTTCATAGGTAAATTACTGTTTTTTGCCGCAATAATTGCCATAATTAAATTTTTGATTTGTATTTTTCCAATAAGATCTGTTTTAAATGAATAAGTATGATTTTTAAAAATGAATGTTATCTCTTGTTTACTACCAATAAATTTATGATTTATTATTTTTAGATCAGAATTTTTTTTACCAATAGTTATTGAATTTAGTTTTTTTTTTATTGATATGCTTTTTAAAATTTTAGATTGTAAAATCTCGGTATCATAAATTATTTTTGAGTTTTTATTTAATAATTTATTAAATAAAATCATTTTTGATTTTAAATAATCCTCAAAAGATTTATGATAATCTAAGTGATCTCTAGATAAATTAGTAAAAATTCCTATATTAAATTTTAATCCATGTAATCTGTACTGCTTTAAACCATGGCTAGAAGCTTCCAAGATAATATTGTTAATTTTACTTTTTTTTTGCTCTTCTAAAATTTTATTTAAACTTATCGGATCTAACGTAGTATTATGTGTATTTAAATTTAATTTGTTAGAATTAACTCCTAATGTTCCTATAGATGCTACTTTTTTTTTATTTAAATTTAAAATTTGAAAAAAAAAATTTGCTACAGAAGATTTTCCGTTAGTGCCTGTAACTGCAATTAGGTTTTTTGGTCTCTTATTATAAAATCTACTAGCAGTTTCGGAAAGTAATTTTCTGGGATTTTTACTATTTAAGAATAATACATCTTTTTTGTGGCCTTGATATTTAAGATCAGAAATTATTGTTTTTGCGCCTTTTTTAATTGCTTCATTAATAAATTTTTTTCCATCAGTTTTATTGCCTTTAATTGCAAAAAAAATAAATCCTTTTTTAATTTCATTGCTTTTGAATGAAATTCCAGAGAAACTATGATTTAAGTAATTTTTGCTTATATTTGAAAAATATTCTTTTATTAACATTAAAATAATTTAAGCTCTTAATATTTTGTGGCTAAAATTGGTCCAATATTTTTTATTATTTGTCCAGAGATAAGAACGGTAGTCCAGCCGGCTGTATTTCTCCAATTACCTTTATATTTTTGTCCACTCGATAGAGTATAAGTATATTCTTTATTAGGTTTTGGTTCATCAAGTAAAACTAATAAAATAAATTTTGGATTTGAAAATGGGAAAATTGAAACAAAAGTATTTATTTTGTCTTTTGTATAAATGCTATTTTTAACTTTATATGCAGTACCAGTTTTGCCAGCTATTTCGTATCCAGGTATATTTGCAAAACTTGCTGTCCCTTCTTTTGTGGAAACAACTTTTCTTAAAATAGGATTAATTTTTTTGCTCACGTTATTTTTAAGTATTTTTTTTTTTTGAGTATTTTTTTTTTCTTTTTTAATTAAACTTGGATTTATTTCATATCCACCATTTGAAATTATTGAATAAGCTTTAGCTAATTGTAATAGAGTTGTTGCAATTCCATGGCCAAATGATGAGGTTGCTAATTTACATTTGCCCCATCTGAAATTTAATGGTTGACCGACTTCCTCTAAATCAAATTCAATTTTATTTAAAACTCCTAATTTATTTAAAAAGTTTTTGTATTTTTCTAAACCAATTTTTTGTGCAATTCTTACAGATCCAATGTTAGAAGATCTAATTAGAATTTGTTCTGCAGTTAAATTGCTAGGAAGTTTATTATCATGCTCAGATATAATATTTCCTGCACAATAAATTTTTTTACCTAATTTTTCAAAATTGGTTTCGGGTTCTACAATATTGTTTTCAAATGCTGCTGCTAAAGTTAAAGTTTTAAAAACTGAACCTAATTCATAAACTCCTTTGGTTACTTTATTAGTATATTTTAAATCATCTATAGTTTCTCGTTTGTTAAGATCAAAATCTGGAAGAGAAACCAAAGAGATAACTTCTCCAGTGTTTATGTTCATCAATAGAGCAGCGCTTCCTAGATTGTTAAAAATTTCTTTTGATTTAATAAGGTCTTCTCTAATCAAATATTGAATATCTGTGTCTACAGTCAATTGGATTGGTTCATTATTTTTTCTTAATTCATAATCATAGAATTTTTCAATTCCCGAAATTCCATTATTATCATTATCTATCTGACCGATAATATGACTAAACAAACTTCCTTGTGGATAAATCCTTGATATTTTTTCTTCTGGTATTATTGATTTATCGCCTAAAAGAATTAACTCCTCAAACTTATTTTGGCTTATCTGTTTTTGGAGATAAAAAAACTTTTCTCCATTTAATTTTTTTTCAATTTTTTTATAATCTTTATTTGGAAAAATTAGCTTTAAGTTAATTAAAAGTTTTTTTTTATTAATAACTAGATTGGGATTGATTCCAATATTAGTTGTAATAACAGTTTTTGCAAGTATGTTCCTGTCTCTGTCAATTATGCTGGATCTATAATCTGATTTTGTTATATGAGGTTTGTTTCCTTCTTTCACAAAAGATCCTAGATATATTGCCTTTGATGAAAAAATCAAAGATACAATTAAAAATACAAAAAAAATAAAAGCAACTCTATTGAATGAAATATTTAAATTTGATTTCGATTTTTTATAAGAAAATTTAATTTCATAATCTTCTAAAATTAAATTAGTATTATTATTTTTTTCCATATTAATTTTCGCTATTTTCAACTAATTTTTTTATAACAATTTCCTTATCATTGAACTCGATTTGATTCACATTCTGTATATCAATTGGAATTAGTTCGTTTTCAAAATAATTTTTCTGGTACTCGTGTAATTTTTTTGGAGAACTAAGGAAATTATAATCAAGTAAAACAAATTCATATTGATCTGTTAAAAATCTTATGTCTTCTCTTAAATTAAAAATTTCTTTATCAATTTTTTTTGTTGAGTTTTTTGTGAAAGTGGTTGCTAAAATTAAAATTATTATAGAAATTATTAATGTAATTCTTTTCATAGTTGTTTTGCTAAATTTTCAACATCGATTAAATAATCAAATTTTTTCAGAAATTCTGTAAAATCGCCTTTGTCAGCAATTTTAATTGCATATCTCAATTTTGCAGATCTGGAAGGAGGATTAATTTTTTTTTCTTTTAAGCTTGGTAAAATTGGTTTTTTTTCAATTAACTTAAACAATTTTTTATTTTCCAATTTATTGGGTATATATCGTGAAGTATTTTTATTCTCCGAATAATTTTTAAATAAAAACTTTACAATTCTATCTTCTATCGAGTGAAATGTAACAACAATAATTACGCCACCAATCGGAAGGATTTTAAAACTATTTATTAAACCATAAATTAATTCACTAATTTCTTGATTCACAAAAATTCTTAAAGCCTGAAAAACTTTTGTTGCATTGTGGATTTTGTAATTTTTATATTTTTTTGCACTATTTATAATTTTAACTAAATCTTCGGTGTTAATATTTTTATTTTTTCTCAACTCTACAATTTTTTTTGAAATTAATTTATATTTTCTTTCTTCACCAAAAAACTTGAATATTTTTTCAAGACTTTTTTGATCTAAATTATTTACAACTTCATCAGCTGAAACATCATTTAATCCCATTTTCATATTAAGCTTACCAATACTATTAAATGAGAGTCCTTTTTTAGGGTCCTTGATTTGATTAAATGAATAGCCAAGGTCAAAGATGGCAGCTTTTAGATTTTCAACATTTATTTCTATTTTATCAATATCACTAAATTTTTTATTCTCGAAGTAGAAACGCTCTTTATACTTTTCTTTAAACCAATTTATGTTTTTTAGTGTATCTGTATCTCGATCTAAAGCTATAATTTTATTATCTTGATGATCTAAAATTTTTTTTGAATAGCAACCTTGACCAAATGTGCAATCAACAAAAGTGCCACCATAATGAGGGGAAATAATGCTTACTAATTCATCTAGCAATACTGGAAAATGTTTTTCTTTTTCCAAATTTATGGTGGCACTCATTTATTTTTTTGAAGACCATTAATTTTTTTGTCTTCTCAAAAATGCTGGAATGTCTAAATCATCATCTTCTTCTTCTGATTTTTCAGAATTATCAAAAGAAGTAAATTCATTATCGGAACTCTCTGGGCTTTCTGAATTGAATAACTCAGGAGTTTCTTCCTCAATCTCGAAGTTTTCTAACCCATTAGAAGCATTTTCTTGTTCTTGCTCTGGTACATTAGCGTATTGATCATCTTCAAGCTTCGTTTCTTTAGAGCTGCTCTCATTAATAATCTCTTGAGAAACAACAGATTGTTCTACTTCTTGCGCAGTCTCTTGCTGTACTTCATTTTCTAATTTTAGGGCAGTTGCTCCCTCAGTAATCGTAGATGTCATAGAATTAGAAAAATTAATTGACTGAGATGAGTCTGTATTTTGAAAATCAGAATAGCCTGGATTTCTGTTTTGTATTCTATGAACCATGTTAATAACTGATTTTGACTCTGGTTGTTGGCCATCCAATGAAGTTGCAACGATTGAAACTCTCATTTTTCCATCTAAAGATGGATCTGTAATTGCTCCAATTATAAGTTCTGCTTCTGGATCAACTTCGGCTCTTACTTTATTTACTGCTTCATCGACCTCAAAAAGTTTAAGATCATTTCCACCTGTAATATTAACCAATAAGCCTTTTGCACCTTTTAATGTATAATCATCAATTAAAGGATTATTAATTGCCATTTCTGCTGCATTAATTGCACGACCTTCGCCTTCAGCCTCACCTGTTCCCATCATTGCTTTGCCCATGGAACTCATTACCGTTTCAACATCAGCAAAATCAAGATTGATTAAACCTGGTCTAACCATTAAGTCTGTAATACTTTGAACTCCATGTAACAAAACATCATTTGAAAATTCAAAAGATTGTTCAAAAGTTGTTTGCTCATTTGCAATTTTAAATAAGTTTTGGTTCGGTACAACAATAATTGTATCTACATGTTTTCTTAACTCTTCTAATCCTTGTTGAGCTCTTCTCGTTCTAGAAGGTCCTTCATACAAAAATGGAAGAGTAACAACTCCAACAGTTAAAATATTTAATTCTTTTGCGGCTCTTGCAATCACATGAGCTGCACCAGTTCCAGTTCCACCACCCATACCAGCAGTTATAAAAACCATATTTGCGCCCTGTAAAACATTAATTATTTCATTTAATGATTCATCTGCAGCTGCTTGACCAATATCTAATCTTGCACCAGCACCTAGTCCTTTTGTTAAATTTAAACCAATTTGAATTTTTGCTTTTGCTTGATTTGATTTTAAATCTTGTGCATCAGTATTAACTGCAATAAATTCTACTCCTTGAAGACCATTTTCAATCATTCCATTGATTGCATTGCCCCCTGCTCCGCCAAGCCCAAGAACTAAAATTCTTGGTTTTAGCTCTCTGATATCTGGTGTTTTAAAATTTATAGTCATTTATCCCCCTATTAGTTATTAAATTGTCGCTCCCATTTAAGGCTTGCTCGATGAATATTTGATTTTTTTCTTGCTTGAACCCTAAATTTTTCAAAGATTGTTGGTTCCCAGATTTGAAATGCCTTACCTTGGCCAACAAATAGTATGCTATTTTTTATTTTTGCATGTTTTAATAATTTTGGAGTAAGTGAAATCCTGCCTTCGCTGTCAAATTGTAGATTTATACTTTCAGATAATATAGATGTAGCAAAATAATCTTTTTTTTCTTCAAAAGGATTCAAAGAGTCAATTGCATTAGATATTTTTTCAATCCTATCTTGTGGCCATGCCTCTATGGATTGATTGTTAAAAGATGGATAACAAATTATACCGTTATACCCTAAATTAGAAAGATAAGATCTAAAACTTGCCGGCACAGAAACCCTTCCTTTTTTGTCTAATTTGTTTTCGAACGTCGATAGAAACATGTTTATTTAAAATCATTAATTCCATAATTGGGAATTTATGGGATAATATGGGTTTTAAATAATAAGGTCAATACCTTAATTTTAAGATATTTTAAACTTTTGTAAGAACAAAGCTGAAACAAATATAATTTATTTATTGGAAATAATTTCTTTTGAAAATGCCAGATAAACTATAAGCCGGGTTCTGTCATTTAAACTTATCATTTATCTAGACCTTAAATCACTTTAAGGCTCAAGCAACTAACCCTGATGACTAGCCAAAGACTGCTTTTAGTTATTTCTAACAATGTCATCTCTACTCAGTCTTGCTCTCAGTGGGGTTTTCCATGCGCTAATTGTTACCAACTTAGCCGGTGTGCTCTTACCA
>CAJWKX010000011.1 GCA_913043015.1 uncultured Candidatus Pelagibacter sp.
TATGTTTTTAAAATTCTTATCTTTTACTTTTTTAAAAAAATTTAACATAATGTTTATATCATGAGTTCCAGGCACGCCTCTTGTTAATAATAATGGATGAACTTTTTCTGAAAGTCGAATTCTTTCTTTTTTTGTTCTATAAAAATCATCAATAGAGATTTTAAAGATATTTAATTTAAAATATTTTTTTAAGATTATTGAAATAATTGATGCAATTGTTGTTTTTCCAGTTCCTTGCCCACCAGCAAGTCCGAGAATTAATGGTTTTTTATTTTTTGTTTTTTTTGATACCCAAAAACATACTGGAATTAAAAAAGATTTGATCATTTTATCTTTATTTTTAAATTTCTCAGCCTTTGTTTCTTGGGATTTTATATATTTTAAACAATCTGATTTTACCTTACCGAAACACTCGTTAACAGTTTGCATTCATCAGATTATTTTTTTTGATCCAGAGGGTGGTTTTCACCATCATTTTTTAAAACATTTTCCAAATCCAAAGGATTAACACCTTCTATACACGCTACATTTACCATATATATTTTTGGATTACTTCTTGGGTTTGCATGAGTATGAATTCCACAATTTGAACAAAAAAAATGTTTTGCTGTGTTTGTATGAAATTGATAAAGTTTTAAAAGATCTTGACCTTTGACAATTTTTAAATCTTCTGGGCCAACGAAAGACATAATAAAGCCTTTTCTTTTACAAATTGAGCAATTACAACGAATAAGCTTTTCAAATCCTTGTTCTGGTAATTTTACTTCGGCTTCTACTCCACCACAGTGACAAGTTAGTTTTTTCATTTGATTTAAACTTATGTGAATTATATCAACCTTTTATTTATTTCATTTCTTTTTTTTTAACCATTTATGGTCATAGTTATCCACAGGCTAACAAAATGTAGTTTTAATGTTCACGTTTTGATTCCATTTTGATTCAACTTTAGACTCAAAATACAACCTATTTGACACTATCGAATAAGTTAGTTAATAATGAGAACAAAATAAGAACATTTATGAATCTAACTATTCCATATTATCTACACAAAGCTGGCGCAGGTTTTCCTTCACCTGCAACAGACTATATCGAAGAGGATATTGATCTAAATATTCATTTGATAAAAAACGTTCCAGCAACTTTCATTATTAGAGTTCAAGGCAAATCAATGACCGATATTGGAATTAACGATGGCGACTTATTGATTGTTGATAAAAGTTTAAAACCTAAAAATTTTTCAACGGTTATTGCAAATGTTCATGATGAACTGGTTGTTAAAAATTTTGTCAAAGAAAAAGATGAACAGTTTTTAACATCAGGATCAAAAAAATTTGAAGACCGAATTTTAATTAATGAAGAGGCTGATGTTTTTATTTGGGGAGTTGTAACTTATGTCATCCACTCAGTATACTAAAAAAATAGCACTAATAGATTGTAATTCTTTTTATGTTTCTTGTGAAAGATTATTCAATCCAAAAATTAGAAAAAAGCCTGTTGTAGTTCTATCCAATAATGACGGTTGCATTATTTCAAGATCCAATGAAGCAAAAACTTTGGGAATTAAAATGGGCGAACCTTATTTTAAAGCCAGAAATATTATCGTTAAAAATAATGTTCAGGTATTTTCATCGAACTATTCTTTATATGGAGATATATCAAGAAGAGTGATGAGAACTTTAAAACGTTTTAATTCAGAAATAGAAGTTTACTCAATTGATGAAGCATTTTTAGATTTATCAAATTTTTCTGATGACGAAGTTGAGGATGTTGGAAAAGAAGTTAGAAGTGTAGTTTTGCAGTGGACCGGTATACCAACAAGTATTGGCATAGCTAAAACCAAAACTTTAAGTAAAATTGCAAATCATATCGCAAAAAAAGAAAAATCAGGAGTGGTTAGTTTAATTGGAATTGAAGATATTGATTCAATATTAGAAAAGGTAAAAATAGAAGATGTTTGGGGCGTTGGTAGACAGCTTACAAAATTTTATATCAAAAACGATATTTATAATGCAAAGCAATTAAAAAATATATCTAACGCATGGATTAAAAAAAGTTCTAGTGTTTTAAGTTCTAGAACTGCAATGGAGCTTAGAGGAATTCCTTGTATTGATTTAGAAATTCAAGACTCAAAAAGAAAAAGCTGTGTTGTATCAAGATCATTTGGAAAAAAAGTAGAAATTTTTCAAGAATTAAAAGAGTCTGTTACAAATTATTGTTTGAATGCTTCAGAAAAAATTAGATCAGAATCTTTAATTGCAAAATCAATAACAGTATTTTTAAAAACAAGTCCTTTTCAAAATAGAGGTATCTACTATTCAAATTCTAAAACAATAGATTTCCCAATTGCAACAGATAATAGTATTGAAATAGTTAAAGCTGCCATAAATGGATTAAAAGATATTTTTAAAAGAGGTTACAAATATCAAAAAGTGGGAGTGATATTGTCCGGATTATCTAACTTGGAAAATAAAAACAATTTATTTTCATCTTCAAAAGATGAAAAAATCAAAAGCTTAATGAGATCTATAGATAGCACCAACTGTAGATATGGTAGATCTGCCTTAAGTTTGGCTAGCGGTGGCATTAATAAAAAATGGAATATGAGAAGAAAACACTCTTCTAAAATAGATACTGCTGATTTTCGTTGTTTGCCAACAATAAGAACTAGCTAAATCTAAAGCTTTTTCGTTGAAAATAAGTTTATTATTATTATGTATATCATAAGTCATGAAGAAAATATTAAGTGGAAGAATTAGAAGACGAGATCAAAAGTACAAAAAACGAAGAAAAAGAAAATGACTTTTAAAAGAAAATTGATGTACACCAACAAATCTCCTAGGCGCATTGATAGAAAAGACGGCGCACGCAATAAAAAAATAACAAAACCTTTTTATTCGAGCCCTTGTTATCTTGGGGAGATAGGGAATCAAAAAAAATCCAAAGAGAAATTAAAAAATAAATGAAAAAAATTTTATTGATTACGATTCTCACAATTATAAGTATAAATCATGCTTTTTCAGTGACTTTAACCGAGGCATTAATTCAAACTTACAAAAATAATACTGAATTAAATGCTGAAAGAGAAAATATTAAAATTTCAAAAGATGATCTTAGAATTTCAAAAGGAGATTATTTACCTTCAGCATCTATTACTGGATCAAAGAGCAAAGAAGAAACCAATAACTTGACTAATCAAAGTGGAGGCGATGCTTCTATTACTGATGTTGATCCTTTAACAACTTCTATAAAGATAGAACAAACTTTAATCGATTTTGGCAGAGACGCCGAATATAAGAAGAAAGAAATTGGAATAAATTTAGCAGAAGCCAAGTTATTAAAAAAAGAACAAGATATTCTTTATAAAGCAGTTGAAGCTTATAGTGGTCTAATTTTAGCAAACGAAAAATTAACAATTAATCAAAGAAACTTAATTCTTTTAGAAAGGCAAGTTGAAACAGATAAAGTTAGATTGGAGAGAGGACAAATTACTATATCTGATTTAGCACAATCAGAATCTTCTTTAGCAGGTGCCCAAGCACAATTTATTCAAGCAAAAAATGAAATTGTTACTAATAAATTAAATTATGAGAATATAATTGGCAAAATTTCAAATCTAAAAATTCTGAAAAAAACTTCAAAATCAATTATTTCAATCCCTCAAAGCTTGAGTGGTGCAATTAATTTATCCAAACAAAACAATCCAGACATAACTATTGCTAAATTGGAGTTAGAGCAATCTGAAAAAGATATTGAAATTTCAGAATCAGACTTAAAACCAACTGCAACTTTATCATTTGAGAGATCTTATTCTGATGATTTAAACGCAACATATGATGAAAAAGAAAAGGATGTTTTAAAAGCAACTGTGAGTTGGCCTTTTTATTCTGGCGGAAAAAAAAGAGTTACAATTAGTAAAAATCAAAGTTTAAAAACCAGCAAAAGACTATTACTAGATAATGCCATTAAAACAAATGATACAATTGTAGCGACTGCTTGGGCAAATCTTCAGTCTTCTAAAAGTTTTTTAGACTCTGTTAGATTGCAGGTTAGAGCTGCACAGATTGCAAATGAGGGAATTACTGCTGAATATGAAAGAGGTTCTGGAAGAACTACCTTAGATGTAATTCAATCAAATACATTATTGCTTGATGCAAAAGTTTCTTTATCAAGTTCTGAAAGAAATTACTTGCTAGCTCAATATAATCTTCTGAAATCAATTGGTTTACTAAATAGCAACTATATAAAACTTAAATAAAATAGCCGTGTTTTAGCTAATATAATATTTTTATTGCCAATGAGAACAAAATGTGTACATTTAAAACCATGATTCGACTGTTAAAAAAAGTAAAAAAAGAGGCAAAAAATGACGAAAAATAACCTAAAAGTAGTGAAATCTACTAAAAATCAAGAATTGGAAAACAAAGAGAGAAATAAAGCTCTAGAGGCAGCAATTAGTCAAATTACAGATAATTTTGGAAAAGGTTCTGTAATGAAACTTGGCCAACAAACAACAATGGACGTAGATTCTATTTCAACAGGATCCTTAAGTTTAGATTTGGCACTTGGAATTGGTGGATTGCCAAAAGGAAGAGTTATTGAAATTTATGGACCAGAGGCATCTGGGAAAACAACACTTGCTTTACAAGTGGTTGCTGAAGCACAAAAGACAGGTGGAATTTGTGGATTTATAGACGCCGAGCATGCACTAGATCCAGTATATGCAAAAAAATTAGGTGTAGACACCGAAGAATTATTAATCTCACAGCCAGATACTGGTGAACAAGCTTTAGAGATTGCCGATACTTTAATTAGGTCAGGTTCAATATCTGTGCTTGTTATAGACTCTGTCGCCGCATTAACTCCAAGAGCTGAAATAGAAGGAGATATGGGAGATCATCATGTAGGCCTTCAAGCAAGACTAATGAGCCAGGCTTTAAGAAAACTAACAAGTTCAATCTCTCGAACAAATACTATGGTTATTTTCATTAACCAAATCAGAATGAAGATAGGCGTTATGTTTGGAAGTCCTGAAACAACATCAGGAGGAAATTCACTTAAATTCTATGCATCAGTTAGAATGGATATAAGAAGAATTGGAGCAATTAAAGAAAAAGACAGCATTATTGGAAACACAACAAGAGTTAAAGTGGTAAAGAACAAAGTTTCTCCACCATTTAAAGTTGTTGAATTTGATTTAATGTATGGCAAAGGAATTAGCAAATCAGGTGAATTAATTGATCTTGGGGCTAAGGCAGACATTGTTGAAAAATCAGGAGCCTGGTATGCATACAAAGGAGAAAAAATTGGTCAAGGCAGAGAAAATGCAAAACTTTATCTTGAACAAAATCCAAAAGCTGCTGCAGAAATTGAAATGTCTATCAGAGAAAAAGCTGGTGTGATTTCAAAAAAGATTGAAGGCAATCCAATCGAACAAGAAAAAACTGAATCAAAAGAAGAAATTCCCACTAAAAAAGATTAGCAGATAACTTTTAGTTATTAAAAAAGGTGCTTATTAAAGCACCTTTTTTGCTTTTAGAGATATAGACATCATACAAAAAAGCTGTATTTTAAAAATATGGCAGACAAAACACTTAATGAAATAAGAAATGCTTTTCTTAAATACTTTGAGAAAAATGATCATAAAATTGTAGAGTCTGGAAATCTAGTTCCTAATAATGATCCAACATTAATGTTTGCTAATTCAGGAATGGTTCAGTTTAAAAATGTATTTACTGGATTAGAAAAAAGAGATTACCAAAGAGCAACCACTTCTCAAAAATGTGTACGAGCAGGCGGAAAACATAATGACTTAGAAAATGTTGGATACACTCCAAGGCATCATACATTCTTTGAAATGTTAGGAAATTTTTCTTTTGGAGATTATTTTAAAGAAAAAGCAATTGAGCTTGCTTGGAATTTAGTTACTAAAGATTTTGGCATAGATAAAAAAAGACTATATGTAACTGTATTTCATGAAGACAATGAAGCTTTTAATTATTGGAAGAAAATAGCGGGTTTTAGCGATGATAGAATAATCAGAATTTCAACATCGGATAACTTTTGGTCAATGGGTGAAACAGGACCATGTGGACCTTGTTCGGAGATATTTTTTGATCATGGTGATCATCTAAAAGGTGGTTTACCAGGCACAAAAGATCAGGAAGGAGATAGATATATTGAAATTTGGAATCTGGTCTTTATGCAATTTGAACAAGTTGCAAAAGAAAAAAGAATAAATTTACCAAAACCATCGGTTGATACTGGAATGGGTCTCGAAAGAACAACAGCTCTTTTGCAAGGAACACATGACAACTATGAAACTGACCATTTTAAAAAATTAATTCAATCTATTTCTGAAGCTGTAAAAAAAAAACCAGACAACAAAAATATTTCCAGTTTTAGGGTAATTGCAGATCATTTAAGAGC
Source organism: uncultured Candidatus Pelagibacter sp. (assembly GCA_913043015.1). Taxonomy (GTDB): domain Bacteria; phylum Pseudomonadota; class Alphaproteobacteria; order Pelagibacterales; family Pelagibacteraceae; genus Pelagibacter. Next base: position 6,427 of record CAJWKX010000011.1, read on the forward strand.
AAGTTCATTTTTGATTGCAGAAGGAGTTTTACCTTCAAATGAAGGAAGAGGTTATGTTCTTAGAAGAATAATGAGAAGAGGTATGAGACATTCTCATTTATTAGGATCCAAAGAACCAATCTTCTTTAATATTTTTAAAACCCTTCAAGAAGAAATGTCTGAAAATTATCCAGAGTTAGAAAGAGCTCAATCATTAATTAAAGAAACACTTCGAATGGAAGAAGAAAAATTTTTAGTTCTTCTTGATCGAGGAATAAAAATTCTAAATGAGGAAATTTCAAAAATAGATAAAGTTTTACCAGGTGAAGTAGCTTTTAAACTTTATGATACTTTTGGTTTTCCATTAGACTTAACTGAAGATATTTTAAAAAATAAATCATTAAAAATTAATCATGAAAAATTTCAATCTTTAATGAAAGAAAGTAAAGAACTTGCAAAGAAAAATTGGAAGGGATCTGGAGATAGTTCAGTTGATGAAATTTGGTTTGGTATTAAGGACAAGTTAGGACCAACAGAATTTTTAGGATATGAAACAAATCAAGCTGAAGGAATCGTTTTATCTTTATTAAAAGACAATAAAGAAGTTCAAAGCTTGAATAAAAGTGACGAAGGAACGATCATAGTTAATCAAACCCCCTTTTATGGCGAATCTGGAGGTCAAGTAGGAGATACAGGTCAAATAATTTCTAGTGATTTTAAATTTGAAGTTTTAGATGTTCAAAAAAAATTGGGCGATTTATTTGTTCATTATGGAAAAGTTGTAAATGGATCAGTTAAAGTAAATGATAGCGTTGAAATGAAAATAGATTTTGAAAGAAGAGATAATATAAGAACTTATCATTCTGCGACTCATTTACTACACGAGTCATTGAGAAGAGTTTTAGGTACTCATGTAACTCAAAAAGGATCATTAGTTGAACCTGGAAGATTAAGATTTGATTTTAGTCACATGAAACCAATTTCTTCCGAAGAAATTAACAAAATTGAGAGTTTTGTTAATTTAATGGTTGAGAAAAAATCTAATGTAAAAACTAGAATAATGACTCCTAAAGAAGCAGTGGATAATGGAGCATTAGCTTTGTTTGGTGAAAAATATGGCGATGAAGTTAGAGTTTTATCTATGGGAGATGAAAAAGATAAGTATTTCTCAACAGAATTATGCGGAGGCACTCATGTAAGAAATACAGAAGATATAGGAAAATTTAAAATTGTTAGCCAATCATCAATTGCAGCAGGTGTTAGAAGAGTAGAAGCTTTAAGAAACAAAGATTTACAGGATTATTTAAATAAAAAAGAGAAACTATCTGATCTTTCAAGTCAAAAGAATGAAGAAACAATCAATGAATTATCAGAAAAGATTATTAAATTTGGAGGCAAACCAAATTTAGAAAATAAAAATCAACAAGTGTTGATTAAAGATTTAAATAAACAATTTGAATTACTTTATGTTAAATCAATTTTAAGTGATAAAACAAAAAATATAATTAATGATCAAACAGTCAATAATATTAAAGTTAGATTTCAAAAAGTTATTGATTTACCACTCAAAGATTTAAGAAAACTTGTTGATACAGGAAAAAAAGAATTAGGCAAAGGAATAGTGGTTGTTTTTGCAAGCAAAGATGGAAAAATTGGTTTAGCAGTAGGCGTTACAGATAAGCTTACCACAAAATATAATGCTGTAAAATTTGCAAAAACAGGATCAGAAATTATAGGTGGCAAAGGTGGTGGCGGAAGATCTGATTTTGCACAAGCTGGTGGAGTTGAAATTAATAAAATAGATGAAGCTTTAGAAAAATTAAAATCTTTAATTTAGCTTATTTTTTAAATTACCATCTATTTCATCCAAAAATTGATTTGTTGTAAGGTATTTTGTAGATGGTCCAATTAAAATTGCTAAATCTTTAGTCATAGATCCATTTTCAACACATTCAATACAAACTTTTTCTAAAGTATTGGCAAATTTAATTAACTCTTCATTATTATCTAATTTTCCTCTGTAGGCTAAACCTCTGGTCCATGCAAAAATTGATGCAATGGGATTTGTTGAAGTTTCTTTTCCCTGTTGATGCATTCTAAAGTGTCTAGTTACAGTTCCGTGGGCAGCTTCTGCTTCCATTGTTTTTCCATCAGGAGCTAAAAGAACACTAGTCATTAATCCTAATGAGCCATAACCTTGAGCTACGGTATCTGACTGAACATCTCCATCATAGTTCTTGCATGCCCAAATATATTTTCCGCTCCATTTCATGGCGCAGGCAACCATGTCATCAATTAATCTGTGCTCATAAGTAATATTATTTTTATCAAATTCTAATTTAAATTCTTTATCGAATATTTTTTGAAAGATGTCTTTAAATCTACCATCGTAAGTTTTAAGGATTGTATTTTTTGTGGAAAAATATACTGGCCATTTTTTAATCAATCCATAGTTAAGACAAGATCTTGCAAAATCTTCAATTGATTTATCTAAATTGTACATTGCTAAAGCAATTCCTGGTCCAGGAAAATTAAAGACTTCATATTTTTTTTCATCCTTGCCATCTTCTGAGGTCCATTTAATTTCTAACTTTCCTTTTCCTGGAACTAAAAAATCTGTAGCTCTATATTGATCGCCAAACGCATGTCTTCCAATAATTAATGAGTCAGTCCAAGACGGAACAAGTTTTGGAATATTTTTACAAATTATTGGTTCTCTAAATACAGTTCCTCCAATAATATTTCTGATAGTTCCATTTGGAGAACGCCACATCTTTTTCAAATTAAATTCTTTTACTCTTGCTTCATCTGGAGTGATTGTTGCACATTTTATACCAACTCCATTTTTTTTAATTGCATTAGCACAATCAATTGTAATTCGATCAGAAGTATCATCACGACTTTTCATTCCAATATCGTAATATTCTATTTTCAAATCTACGTATGGAAGAATGAGCTTATTTTTAATGAATGACCAAATTACTCTGGTCATTTCATCGCCATCCAACTCCACAATTGAGTTATTTACCTTAATTTTGCTCATATTTAGATGTATCTAATTAATTGAATTTAGGTTTTTTATATACATATATACCTAAAAATTATCAAAATAAATAATTATGCTAGATAGAATATTTCCTAAAATTCACAACGAAGGTTATAAATTTTTAATCATATTTGGATTAGCAACATTAATCCTTTACTTCATTCATGGATTTTTAGGTTTTATCGGGATAGTTTCAACTATTTGGACTTATTATTTTTTTAGAGATCCAGAAAGAATATCAATTGGCGATGATAACTATCTAACTAGCCCAGCAGATGGATTAGTTTTACAAGTTCTTGAAACAAATGGACCAAAAGAACTAGGACTTGAAAATAGAAAATTTCAAAAAATAAGTATTTTCATGAATGTATTTGATTGTCATGTTAATCGATCTCCATGTTCAGGTAAAATTTCTGAAATACTTTATAAGCCAGGAAAATTTTTAAATGCATCTCTTGATAAAGCGAGCGAAGACAATGAAAGAAATTATTATAAGATAAAAAGTAGTTTGGACGAAGACATTGTTGTAGTTCAAATTGCAGGATTAATTGCAAGAAGAATAGTTAATGAAACGTCCAAGGATCAAGAATTAAAACAAGGTTCGAAAATTGGAATTATTAGATTTGGAAGTAGAGCAGATATATACTTTGAAAATTATCATCCTTTAGTTAAAGTAAATCAAAAAACAATTGCTGGAGAAACATTACTAGCTAAAAAGTAATTTTATGGAACAACCAAATAAAAATATTAAATTGGTAAGTGATAAAAAAACTAGAGTCATTCTACCCAATATTTTTACATTAGTAGGAGTTTGTATTGGTTTAAGTTCAATTAAATTTGCCTTTGATGATAAATTTGCACTTTCAATAATTGCAATAATTGTTGCTGCAATTATTGATGGTTTAGATGGAAGAATTGCAAGATTAATTAAAGGAACTTCAAAAGTTGGGAAAGAGCTAGACTCCCTTACCGATGTAATTAGTTTTGGTGTAGCACCAGCTTTTATAATGTATTTTTGGAAACTTAATGAGCTAGGTAGAGTTGGCTGGTTGATTTGTCTAGTCTATGTAATTTGTGTAACCTTAAGACTTGCTAGATACAATATTACATCTGGCAATGAACCTTCATGGCGTGACAATTTCTTTGAAGGTATTCCTTCTCCAGCGGGAGGTGTTTTAGTTTTAATGCCGCTAATTTATAGTTTGAGCGATATTCAAATAGTTTCAATTAACTATGAAATATTTGTTCCTTCTTTATTTGTAATAATTTCAATTCTTTTAATTAGCAAAATTCCAACTTATGCAATGAAGAAAATTTCAGTTCCAAGATCAATGACAATTTTTTTACTGTTAGGAATAATTTTATATTTTGGGTTAATTTTAATTTATACATTTAACGCAATTATACTGTCTGGATTACTTTATTTAATCGTAATTCCAATAAGTTATCTTCATTATCGGAGCTTAAGTAAAAAGTATAATGAGAAAATATTAGATTATGATGAACATGAAGATATATTATAAATGAAAAGCAATGTCATTGTTTCTTTAGCTGACTCAAATTATTTTGAGTTATTAAATGAATTAATAGACTCCATAAAAAAATTCGAACAAAGCAAAAATATCTCAATTTGTATTTTAGATTCAGGATTAACAGAAGATCAAAAAAATAAATTATCAAGAAAAGTAGATGAAATTAAAAATGCAGAATGGGATATTGAAGTTCCTGGATATAAAATTGCTGGAAAAGAATGGTTAAAAAGCCAAGTATCAAGAGCATTTCTACCAAAATATTTTCCCGGATATAAAAAATATTTGTGGATAGATTGTGATGCTTGGGTAAATGACTGGCAATCAATTGAGCTATATTTCAAAGCCTGTGAAAATGGAAAACTTGGAATTACACAAACAATGGGACCTGGATATAAGATAATGTCGAAGGTTAAATGGATTTTTGGAAAATTTGCATTAATCAAATCTCAAAATTTTAAACACGCAATCAACTCTAAAATAGGAATTAATAAAGCAAGAATGCTAGCATTTGCACCACATATCAATATTGGTGTTTTTTCCTTAGAACACGATTCACTTTGTTGGAAAAGCTGGCAAGATAACCTTACAACAACTTTAAAATCTGGAAAAATTTTTGGTTCTGAAGGATTAGCAATTAATATGAGCGTCTATATTGATGACATTGAGACAGAATTTCTTCCACTAAATTGTAATTGGATAGCAAGCAATTTATTACCAAAGTTTGATGAAGAGAAGGAAACTTTTGTAGAACCTTATTTACCAAATTATAAGATTGGAATCATGCACTTAGCAGCAGGAATTTGGAAAGATAATAAAGATATGAGGCTAGAGAAAAATGTAGAGATAGAAATAAAAACACTTAAAAATAAAATTATTTCAAAAAGTCTAAGGTTTATAAATTAATTGAAAAAAAATAAAATTTCTAAAAATTGGATCAATAAACAAAAACGAGATATTTACGTTAGACAGTCAAAAGTTGAAGGTTATAGATCTAGGGCAGTATATAAACTCAAGGAAATTGATGAAAAGTTTAATATTCTAGAAAATGGCATATCATTAATTGATCTTGGTGCAGCACCAGGAAGCTGGTCACAATATGTCTTGAAAAAAATTAAAAACGGAAAAATTTTATCCATCGACCTTAATAAAATTGATAAAATAGGAAACATTTTTCAAATAAAGGGAGATTTTACAGTTCCGAAATATCAAAACGAAATCAAAGATTATTTTGGTTCCAAAATAGATGTTGTTTTGTCTGACATGGCAGTAAATACTACTGGAAATAAATACCTAGATTCTATTTATACAGGCGAACTATGTATGGAGGCCATGAATTTTTGTAAAGAAATGTTAAATGAGGATGGAAAATTTGTCTCAAAACTATTCATGGGATCTATGTTTAATGAAATTGTCGCTGAAGCAAAAAAAATATTTAAAGAAAGTAAAGTTTTTAAACCTGCGGCAAGCAGAAAAAACTCAAAAGAAAGTTTTATTATTTGTAAATTTTTACAATAGGTCCTCTTTTAATTTTCAAAGAATCGTATATACAGGGACATGGACCCCATTAAAGAAGCTCTTACATTTGACGATGTTTTGTTAATCCCTAAATATTCCAAAATTTTACCTTCAGAAGTTATAACAAGCACAGCACTTTCAACAAATTTAAATTTAAAAATTCCAATTCTCTCATCAGCAATGGATACCGTTACAGAATCTGCGATGGCAATAGCAATTGGCAACGCTGGAGGAATAGGTGTTATCCATAGAAATTTAAATATTAAATCTCAGATTTCTGAAATTAAAAAAGTAAAATCAAAAAAATTATTAGTTGGAGCCGCAGTTGGTGCAGGGCCTTTAGAACATAAAAGAGCGGAGGCAATCTTAAAAGAAAATGTAGATTTAATTGTTGTTGATACTGCTCACGGCCACACCAAAAAAGTAGCTGAAATAATTAGAAAAATAAAAAAGTTAAAATCAAAAAAAACAACATTATGTGCTGGCAATATTGCTACAACTGAGGCTGCTAAATTTTTAATTAAACTTGGAGTAGATATAATTAAAGTTGGAATTGGCCCAGGATCAATATGCACCACGAGATTAGTTGCAGGTATTGGAGTACCACAACTTAGTGCTATTTTGGCAGCTAGAAAAGGTGTTGGAAGAAAAAAAGTTTCAATAATTGCAGATGGTGGAATTAAATTTTCAGGAGATATATCAAAAGCTCTAACCGCAGGAGCTGATGCAGTGATGATAGGTTCTTTATTTGCAGGAACAGAAGAGTCTCCTGGAAAAATTATAAAGAAAAATGGCAAACTTTTTAAAAGTTTTAGAGGGATGGGTTCAATAGGAGCTATGAACAAAGGATCTGCGGATAGATATTTTCAAACAAAACAAAAAGAAACTTCGAAATATGTTCCAGAAGGGGTAGAAGGATTAGTTAAATATAAAGGAACGGTAGAGAAAATAATTTATCAATTAATTGGAGGTCTAAAATCATCTATGGGTTATCTGGGATCAAAGAAAATAATTAATTTAAGAAATAAAACAAAATTTGTAAAAATTACAAAAGCTGGTTTTTACGAAAGTATGGTACATAATATTGATGAAATAAAAAAAAAACATGAATAAATTACTCAAATATTTTTTAATCATTCTTATCTTTGGTAGTGTCGAAGCTTTTGCCACAGAAAATTTTTTTGATGAAGCCAAAAATCTATTTGATAAAGGCAAATACGAAGAATCTAAATTTTTGCTACAAAGAAATATTGTTTTTAATCCAAAGGATGCAAAATCCTATCTTTATTTGGCTAAAATTTATGAGACAGAAGAAAACGAAAGAGAAAAAGAAAAAAATATAAATACTACTTTGTTGTTGGAACCTGATAATGAAGATGCAATGTATATGTTGATAGATTTAAAATTAAAAAAATCTGATTATACTAAAGTAAAAGAATTAAGTGAAAAATTTGAAATTATTTGCTCATCGCTTTGCAATAAGATTGAATCAATTAAAGAGAGATTAACAAATATTGAAGCAAAAGATGAGTCTTGAAGACAATCTTAAAAAAATCTTAATCGTTGATTTTGGATCTCAATTTACGCAACTTATTGCAAGAAGGACAAGAGAGTTAGGAGTCTATTCAAAAATTATCAGCCACAAAAAAATTAAAAATTTAAAAAAAATAAAAAAAAATGTTCAAGGGTTGGTTTTATCAGGCGGTCCATTAAATGTTTATGAAAATAAAAAAGTAAATTTTAATAAAAAATTACTAAGTTTAGATATTCCTGTTCTGGGTATTTGTTTTGGACACCAAATTATTTCTAAAGAATTTGGCGGTAAAGTGAAAAAATCTGAGTTTAGAGAATTTGGTTTAGCAAAAATTAAAAAAATAAATAATAGCATTTTAACCAAGAATTTTTTTAATAAAAAAGGATACAGCAATGTTTGGATGAGTCATGCAGATCAAGTTTCAAAACTTCCTAAAGGATTCAAAGTTATTGCATCAAGCGAAAACTCAAAACTAACAATAATAGAAAATGTTAGCAAAAAAATGTATGGAATACAATTTCATCCTGAAGTAACCCACACCCAAAAAGGAAAAACCATTTTAAGAAATTTCATTTTTTCAATTAGCAAGATGAAGAAAAATTGGTCATCTAAACAACAAAAACAAAAATTAATTCAAGAAGTTAGAGGTCAAGTTGGAAATTCTAAAGTTATTTGCGCTTTATCAGGCGGTGTAGATAGTAGTGTTGTTGCCAAGCTTATATATGAAGCTATAGGTAAAAAACTAACATGTATTTTTGTAAATACGGGTTTGCTTAGAAAAGATGAAGAAATTCAAGTAGTAAACACCTTTAAGAAAAGATTTAAAATGAATCTCATTTATGTGAATGCAAAAAATATTTTTC
>CAJWKX010000012.1 GCA_913043015.1 uncultured Candidatus Pelagibacter sp.
GTTTTTTCAGCAAAAGATTTAAATCCATTAAGTTGGATTTTTTTAAACTCCATTCATTAACTTATATCAGTTTTTCTAATGTTTTTTTTAAATTTTTATAGTTTATTGGTTTATCAAACTTTTTATCATTAATTATTAAAGTTGGAGTGGCCTGTATATCGAACTTTTTTACACCATTGATTCGATCATTTAAAACATGATCTTCAATTTCTTTATCATTAATGCATTTATCAAAATCAATACCAAAATTTTTTGAATCAATGAGATTTTTTAAATTATTATTAACATCCTCAATTTCGTTTCCTTTTAACCAGTCTTTTTGGTTTTCATAAAGAAAATGTAAGATATTTGATTTTCCATCATTTTGACAATGTGCGACCTTCGATGCATTGAAAGCAGCTAAATCGAGTGGAAAATTTCTAAATTCAATTTTTACTAATCCTTTATCTATAAAATCTTTTTTTAAGTCTGGGTAAACATTTTTATGAAAATTTGCACAATGACCACAAGTTAAAGATTCATACACAATCAATTGAATTTTTGCATCAACATTTCCTTCATAAATAACTTTTACGTTTGTCTCTAAGCTTACTTTTTCTTTTTTATCAACAACATTATCTACTTGCTGATCACATCCTGTTGAACTAAAAAATAATAATAGGACTACTAAAAATATTTTTTTCATCTTTTTTTAAAGAGTTTACCTAGTTCAAGTAATGAATTTTTAACTTTATCATTTTTAATACTAGAAATTTTTTCAATATATTCGTTTTTTATCATATCTTTATTGTAATTTTCTTTCAATTTTTCTTGTTCACCTTCAAAAGTAATTAATTTTATTTTTTCAACAACATTATAACCAAAGAAAGTATTCATTTTATCAATAATTAATTTTTTAGAATATTCCATATCTACTTCATGTCCTCTTTTAATCATTATGTTTAAGCAGCTTTTTCCTAGTCGATTTGAATTTTTAAATGATTTGGGGTAGCAAACTTTAAACAATTCATCTCCCACTATATATTTCCAATTATTAAAAGTTTCAGAGTATATATGGCCTTTTTTATTAATGATTCTTTTAATATTTTTGGGCAAAGTATCCTTAAAAGATCTTAATCCTTGAATGGTTTTGTTTCTCTGCTTAGTATTATATTTAAATTCCATATGAATAATCGAAACATACCAAAAAAAATTCTAGATTGGTACGATAATAATAAAAGAGAATTACCATGGAGGAATAATATTTCAAAAAAACAAAGACAGTACTTTACATTAGTAAGTGAATTTATGTTGCAACAGACACAAGTTAAAACAGTGATCCCTTACTTTAATAATTTCATAAATAAGATTCCAAATTTAAAAAAATTAGCAAATGTTAGTGAAGTAAAAATAATGAAATGTTGGGAGGGACTTGGGTATTATTCAAGAGCAAGGAATCTAAAAAAAACTGCAAAAAAAATCATTTCAGATTTTAATGGTGATTTACCAGGTACTATTGAAGAACTTAAAACTCTCCCTGGAATTGGGGATTATACATCTAGAGCAATCATGGCAATCGCATTTAATAAACCAATTATTCCTTTAGATGGCAATGTTGAAAGAGTAGTGAAAAGAATATTTTATTTAAAAAATAAAAAAGAAATCAATAAAGGCAATTTAATTAATAAAAAATCTTTTTTTGGAAAATCAAATAGGTCAAGTGATTACGCTCAAGCTATTATGGAAATTGGAGCTTTAATTTGTAAACCCACAAATCCATTATGTTTTGAATGTCCAATATCTAAAAATTGTCAATCATTTAAAAAAAATGATTTTGAACTTAAATACAGAAATAGCTTTAACAAGGTAAAATACTTTGAAGCAAATATTTATCAAAATCAAAATAAGTATTTATTGATTAAAAATAAAAAATTTAAATTTTTAAAAGATTTATTAATTTTTCCTATGAAGGAAGTTGAAAAAAATAAATTTCAGTCTTCGCAAAACAAAAAAATTAATATCAAAATATCAAATATGGATATGAAAATTGTTTTAAATAAAAAAAACAAAATGATAAAGATAAAAAATAGTTTTTTTTTAGATAAAAAAAATATTCAAGATCAAATTTTGCCATCGTTTACAAAAAAAATTTTTAAATCTGTTTCAAATTGTTCATGAAAAAAATTGCTATAATTGGCGCTGGTATTTCAGGTATGTATTTTGCAAATCTATTGCAAAAAAGCTCAGACTTCGATTTTACTATTTTTGAAAAAAGATCCCTACTTTATATGAAAAACGGATATGGCATTCAGCTTTCGGTTAATAGTATAAAATTACTTAATCAAATTGGTTTTAATAAAATAGATAAAAAAGAAATATTTAATCCGAATAAAGTTATATTTTTTAATGCAAAAAATAATCAAAAAATTTGCGATATAGATATTTCAAGATTTAATTACGAAGATAATCAATATACAACTCTTAAAAGATCTACTTTATTAAATTTTTTGTTAAATAATATTCCAAAAGAAAAAATTAAACTAAATACTGAACTAAAAAATTTGACTTATGACAACAAGCTAAAATTGTCTTTTAGTAGTAATGTTACAGAAGATTTTGATTATCTTATTATTTCAGATGGTGTTTTTTCTAAGTCAAAAACAATAATTTTAAACAAAAATATTAAACCTAAATATTTTAAATCAATTGCATTGAGAGGAAATCTTAGAAATTATCCAAATGAAGATATTTCTTTATATCTTGGATCCAAATTTCATTTTGTAATCTATCCAGTTAATAAAAGCGATGAGTTTAATTTTATTGCTATAATTAGAAAGCATTTAACAAACCATCAATTATCAGATGAAAACTTATATAATGATAAAAATTTATTAAAATCAATAACTCAAGAATTATATAAAAAGACAACTCTAGAATTAGAAGGTAAACTAGAAAATATTAAATTTTTTCCACTTTATATAAGTGAAAAGTTAGAAATTTCTGATAACAAAAATGTTTTTTTCATAGGAGATGCATTATTTGCAACACCACCATCTTTTGCACAAGGTGCTTCCCAATCAATTGAAACAGCCAAAGAACTATTTGATCAAATAGAAAATAATAAAAATGATTTTTATGAAAAAATAATTAAAAGACTAAACTCTGTTAGCTGGCGTTCAAAATTAAATTATTTTTCCTTTCATTTATCAAACCCAATAGTTTCCTCTTTTAGAAATTCAATTTTGAAAATATTAGTTAAAAATAATAAATTTTTAGATAGTTATTTAGGTAATATTTATAGAGATTAGTTATTATGCCTTAATCTTTGTCTTAATTCATCTATTGGTTTAAGAGTATTTCCCGATTGATAGTGCCAGTATGTCCATCCATTACAACTTTCTGCACCCAATATTTTTGCTGCAACTTTATGAATTGATCCCTCAGATTGCTGATATTTAATACTTCCATCGACCATAATTTTTGCATTTACTTTTTTCTTTTGATCATAAATTTCAGTACCAGGTTTAATAACTCCCATTTCAACTAGAGATCCAAAAGGAATTCTTGGTTTAGATCTGTTATTTTGCAAGGTATCCAAATAGTCATCTTCAATTGGTTTAGTCCTTTTCAATCTTTTGTTTGCAGCATCAAAATATCTTTTATCTTTTTCAATTCCATAAAAAATTCTTCCAAGTTTTTTTGCAACAACTGCAGTTGTACCCGATCCTAAAAATGGGTCTAAAATTAAATCATTTTTGTTTGAAGATGCTAGCAGTATTCTATGAAGTAAAGACTCTGGTTTTTGCGTAGAATGAACTTTTTTTCCATTTTCTTTTAGTCTTTCATTTCCATTACAAATTGGTAAATTCCATGTAGATCTTATTTGAAGATCATCATTTAAACATTTAAGAGATTGATAATTAAAAGTATATTTTGAATTCTTATCTTTTGAAGCCCAAATTAAAGTTTCGTGAGCATTTGTAAATCTAGTGCCTCTAAAATTTGGCATAGGATTATTTTTATCCCAAATGACATCATTTAATATCCAAAATCCTAAATCTTGAATCTTGGCACCAACTCTAAAAATATTATGGTAGCTTCCGATAATCCATATACTTCCATTTTTTTTTAATACTCTCCTACATTCACTTAACCAATTTATAGTAAAATCATCATAAACTTTAAAACTTTCAAATTGATCCCATTTATCGTTAACGGCATTAACTTTAGATCTATCCGGTCTAATTAATTGATTTTTTAATTGAAGGTTATACGGTGGATCTGCAAAAACTAAATCAAAACTTTCATCTGGAATTTTTTTTAATTCTTGTAAGCTATTACCATTAATAATTTTATTTTTTAAATTTGAGTTAATCATTTTTTAAAAAAACAATTAGACTCGAGGCCAGAGTCTTCGTCAACCTATGATTGAATTAATTTGAGTCTTCTTGTGTTTAGTATTTTTTCAGACTCAATATATTGTGGACTGGCTGGAAAGTTTTTCTGTGATATTTTGTTATTCCAAATTTTTTTATTGCCCTGATGTGATCTTTAGTTCCATATCCACAATTTTTATCCCAAAAATAATTCTTAAAATTTTTTGACATCTTAGTTATTAAATGATCCCTTGAAACTTTGGCAATAATTGAAGCAGCAGAAATTTCAGGAATTTTTTGATCGCCTTTAATTATATTTTTTAACTTATAATTATTAATTTTTGGCAACTTGTTCCCATCTATCAAAACTATTTGAGGTTTTCTTTTTAATTTTTTAACTGCTCTTTTCATAGCTAATAGACTAGCATTTAGAATATTATGTTTTTCAATCTCCTTTAAGGAAGCTGACCCTACAGCCCATGTACAATTTTTTTTTATATAACTATCTAAAATTTCTCTATTTTTTTTTGATAGTTTTTTTGAATCTTTTAATTTTTTTTTATCAACCTCTTTATTTAAAATTACTGCCGCAGCATAAACTGGACCAATTAAACTACCTCTTCCTACTTCATCTACTCCAGCAATAATTTTTTTCATAGTTAAATTTTCAAACCTAATTCATCAATTTTTTTTCCTATAGCTTTCAAATCTGACCATGAATATTTCTTCTGATCAGGTTGCCTTAATAAATATGCTGGATGAAATGTAATCATTGTTAAATAAGTTTTTTGGTTAACTATTACTTCTTTCCACGCGCCTCTTTCTTTTGTAATTTTTATCTTTGAACCAAACAAAGCTTCCATTGCTGTACTACCCATTAAAATTAATATTTTTGGATCAATTATTGAAATGTGTTCTCTTAAAAAATTTGAATATCTTGTAATTTCAGCAGGCTCTGGTTTTCTATTATTTGGCGGTCTGTAATTAACTACATTTGTAATGTAAATATTGTTTCGGTCTATATTGATTGCTTTTAACATTTTATTTAACAGCAGGCCTGCGTCCCCAACAAAAGGTTTCCCAATCACATCTTCTTTTTGACCTGGTCCTTCACCAACAATCATAATTGGGCTTTCAGAATTACCGTCGCTAAATACCATTTGTGTTGCATGATTTTTAAATTCACAATTGTCTATATTAGATATTTTTTCTCTTAAGTTTTCTAATAATTTTGATTTATTCTCTACTTTTGGTTTAATTTTTATTCTATTTATTGGTTTATCACTAAAAACATATTCAATATCGTAGGAATTAATTAATTCAGAGCTTAATATGTCATTTTGATTTTTGTCATCTAAGGTCATAAAATAAAAATATGCGATTAAATTTATTAAAAATATTTATTATTATAGTTACTCTTTTATATCAATCTATAGCTTATTCTAAGACAACAGATAAGAATGAATTCAACCGCAAGTATTTATCAAATTATTTTTCAGCTTTATTATCTTACGATAATCAAAATAATGATCGAGCCTTAGAATATTTTAATTCCTCAAAAAATTTATTAAATAAACATGATAAATTTTTAAAGGAATATGTATTTTCTTTAGTTGTGGATGGACAGGTTTCTAAAGCTATAAAACAAATTAAATATTCAAAAAATGAAAACAATTCTAATTATTTTGAAACAAATCTCTTACTTGTATTAGATAGTTTAAATAAAAAAGATTTTATAAAAACTTCAGAACTTCTCATAGATCTTGAAGTTTTTCAGGAAGTCGGCACCTATGAATTCATTATTTATGAGACATTAAAAAGTTATAATCATTTGTTTTTAAATGGAATAATTGAAAGACCAAATCAAAATTTTGGAAGGTTAAGTTTAATTACAAATGCATTTCAAAATTGCTTTTTAAATTCAAATAAAACAAAATCACATTTTATTAATTTAATTAATTCAGTAGAGGGAGATTATTCAAGATATTTATTTTTTTATTTAGCAAATGTAATTGAAAATAAAGATTATGAATCGGCAATTCAAATTGCCTCAACTATAGATCCTTTAACAAGTGACTTATTAATTGCACAAACAAAAAAATGGATAGATAAATTAAACTTTAAAAAATTTACAAAACATTTTTCTTGCAAACAAGAAACGGATATTTTAGGAGAATTTTTCTTTCTAATTTCAAATTTATATTCTTCTCAGGAAGAATATGAAAAATCGAATTTTTATTTTAATATTTCAAATTATTTAAATCCAAAGTTCTATTTTAATTTATCATTATTGGCTGAAGATTATCTTTTTAATGGTAATTTTGATTCATCAAGAAAAATTCTAGAAAAATTTGATGAAAAAGATGAAATATATAATTGGCACAAAATAAAAAAAATAGCTCAAATAATAAATAAACAACAAAATAATGATCAATCTTTAAAATTTGTAGAGAATAAATTTTTAAAGTTCAAAAAACCATCCACTAGAATTCTTTTTGATATGGCAAACATTTATAAAAACTATAAAAAATATAAAAAAGCAATTGAGTATTATTCAATTGTGTTGTCCCAAATAGATGAAAATTCTGATTCTTATGCAGACACACTTTACAGAAGAGGAGGCAGCTATGAAAGACTTGGACAATATCAAAAATCTGATTCAGATTTATTACAATCTTTAAAAATTAATCCTGAAGATCCATATGTAATGAACTATCTCGCTTATAATTGGCTTGAGAGAAATTATAAAATAGAAGAAGCAATTCAAATGCTTGAGAGAGCGTATGAACAAAAAAAAAAAGATCCATATATCATCGATTCAATCGGCTGGGGGTACTATCTAATAGGAGATTATATAAATGCTGAAAGGTATTTAAAACAAGCGGTACAATTAATGCCGGACGATCCTATAGTAAATGATCATTATGGAGATATTCTTTGGAAATTAGATAGGAAATTGCAAGCCAAGTATTTTTGGAAAAATGTTTTAAATTTGGAAACAACGGAAAATGATCTAAAAAAAAGTATACTTAAAAAGTTGCTGAAAGGTCTTAAAGAAACTTAATTAATGTCAATTTCTAAAATAAAGTCCTATGCAAAAATTAATTTATCTTTAGGTGTGTTAGGCAAATTAAATTCTAAACTTCACAGAATTGAAAGCCTAGTATCATTTATTGATTTACATGATGAAATATCAATTAAAAATATTAATAAAGAAAAACATGAAGTTGTTTTTTATGGAGAATTTTCAAAAAATATTCCAAATGAAAATACTATTTCAAATCTTTTAAAGTTATTGGATAAACAAAACTATTTAAAAAATCAAAAATATTTGATTAAAATTAAAAAAAATATTCCTTCAGAATCAGGAATGGGGGGAGGTTCTATGAATGCTTCTTCTATAATGAGATATTTTATTAATAAAAATAAAGTATTTTTAAATACTGGCCAAATTTCAAAAATCGTTAATAAGATTGGTTCTGATGTTATTCTTGGTATTGAAAAAAAAAATTCAATATTATTTTCAAATGGTAAACTATATAGATCCAAAAAGAAAATTGGACTTTATACAATAATTATCAAGCCAAATTTTGGATGTTCTGCTAAAAAAATTTATAAAAATATTAGGTCATTTTCTAAACCAGCTCTTAACAAAAATAAAAATAAATTGTTTAGCATTGATCACATTATCGGTTTAAAAAATGATTTAGAAAAGGTTGTTTTTAAAAAATATCCAATCCTCTTAAATATTAAACAAAAAATGTTAAATCTACCAAAGGTTAAATTTGTTCGTATGACTGGATCTGGATCAAGTTTAGTAGCATATTTTAATTCAAAAAAAGCCTCATTAAATGGGGCTAAACTATTAAAAAGAAAATATAAAAACTATTGGTGTATTTTATCTAAAACTATATAAAGCTTTTTTTTTGTGTTATACGAAATTAATTTTGGGGCGTAGCCAAGTGGTAAGGCAACGGTTTTTGGTACCGTCATTCCTAGGTTCGAATCCTAGCGCCCCAACCATATATGATAGGTTTAATAAATAAATTTCTAAATAAAGACAAAAACTCAAGTCCGTTTTATCCTGTATTTTTAAGATTAAAAAAAAATACTGAGGTAGAAAAAATTTTTGAATCAATTTCAAAGTTTTCAGAAAAAAGTGAAGCTAGATATGTTGGCGGTTGTATAAGAAAAATCCTCAATCAGGAGGAAGTGGATGATATTGATCTTGCAGCAAATATTGAGCCTAAACAGGTTATTGAAATACTGAAAAAAAATAAAATTGATTTTTATGAAACTGGCAAAGAACATGGAACCATTACCGCAAAAATTAAAAACAAAAAATTTGAAATTACTTCTTTAAGAAAAGATGTTTCAACGGACGGTAGACATGCGAGAGTGGAGTTTTCAGATAATTGGCATGAAGATGCTTCTAGAAGAGATTTCACATTTAATTCAATTTATGCCGATGCAAATGGAAATTTATATGATCCATTTAATGGTAAAAAAGATTTAGAAATTGGAGAAGTTAAATTTATTGGAGATGCAGATAAAAGAATAAAAGAAGATTACTTAAGAATATTAAGATATGTTAGATTTTTTCTAAACTATAGTAAAATCAAACACAATGATGAAATTAAAAAAATTATAAGACAAAATCTAAACGGATTATCTAAAATATCATCAGATAGATTGCTTGATGAATTACGAAAGCTAGTGCTTTCAAATGGTTTTTTAAAACTACCTAAAGATTCCTTCTGTTTAGAAATTATCAATCTTGTATTTCCGCAGTTAAAAAATATTTATTTATTCAAAAATCTAAATGAATACGCAAAAAAAAACATTAAAGCGCAAGATTTTATATTTTTGATTTCTTTAATGATAATTGATGAAACAGATAATAGTGAATATTTTTTGTATAAATTTAATATCTCAAACGAAGATAAAAAAAGAATTAGGTTTTTGAGTAATATATTCTCAAAACCTTTAGACAAAAATATATTTTCTCAAAAAAATTTATGGAAGATGCTTTATTATAATAATAACAATTTTCTAAATGATTTAATTAACTTTCAAATGTATAGATCTAAAAAGATAAGTAAAAAACTATTAGAATTAAAAGAATTCTTCAATAATCAATTACCTCCAAAATTTAATGTAAAAGCAAAATCATTGATGGATAAATTTAATTTGAAAGAGGGTAAAGAGCTTGGACAAAAACTTAAAGAATTAGAGTTAGTTTGGATAAATAACTCTTTTAAAATTACAGAAAAACAGATTGAAAAAATAGTTAAAAGTTAGCTAAATTCAATTTAGGAAATTTCAATTTCAATATATTTAACATCAATAATTTCGAAATTTTTAACCCCAGAAGGAGTTGTAATTTCTACCAAGTCTTTTTTATTTTTTCCAATTAAACCTTTTCCAATAGGCGATTTATAGTAAATTAATTTTTGCTTTAAATCAGCCTCTTCTTTACCAACAATGTGGTAATAAATTTCTTTACCTGTATCTAAATTTTGCAAGTATACTGTCGAACCAAAAATTACTTTTCCGTCATTATTGATTTTGGTAACATCAATTACATTTGCTCTTGCAATGGTATCTTCAATTTCTTGAATCCTTCCTTCTTTAAGAGATTGTTGTTCCTTAGCCGCATGATATTCAGCATTTTCTTTTAAGTCTCCATGTGACCTTGCCTCAGCAATGGCCGCAATTATTTCTGGACGTTTTTTTTCTTTTAAGAAAACTAATTCTTTTTTTAATTTTTCTAAACCTTTTATAGTTATAGGTTCTTTTTCCACAATTTTATTTCCATTTTGCAGTTGGTGGAAGAGACATTAAAATGGCTTCTACATTTCCACCTGTTTGTAATCCAAATTTTGTTCCTCTATCATAAAGCAAATTAAATTCAACATATCTACCTCGTTTTTCATACTGAATTTCTTTATCTTTTTTCGACCATTTTTTTTTATTTTTTCTTTTAACAGCTTCTCTAATAATTTTTTTAAAAGTTATCCCAACATCTCTTACAAATGAAAAGTTCTTTTTCCAATTATCTTTTTTATAATCAAAAAATATTCCTCCAATTCCTCTAAGTTCTTTTCTGTGTGGTAAATAAAAATATTCATCACACCATTTTTTGTATTTTTTATAATAATTTTTATTGTGCCTGTCACAACATTTTTTTAATTCATCGTGAAACCAATTTTTTAATTTAGTGTCTTTAATGCATGGTGTTATATCTATTCCACCACCAAACCATCCATGAGAAGTATAAATATATCTTGTATTAAAATGCATAGCAGGAACATGAGGATTTTTCATATGCATTACTATAGATATTCCAGATGCCCAAAAACTTGGATTTAAATTAGTTCCAGGAATTTTACCTCTAAATTCATTAGAAAACTTCCCATATACTTCAGAAAAGTTTACACCCACTTTTTCAAATATTTTTCCTTCCTTTAAAATTCTATACTCACCGCCACCTTCATCTTTTTTTTTGTTTCGTTTCCATTCAGTTGAAATAAAATTTTTTTTTCCTTCTAATTCCTCAATGTCTTGACAGATCATGTCTTGCAAAATTTTAAACCAATTTTTTGCCAGCTTTTTTTTTATTTCAATTTCCATTTAAATTCTATTTGTTTGTCTCAAATTTTCTGAGAGTACAATGGCTACTGATGTTGATAGATTGAGCGATCTTTTATTTTTAACCATTGGAATTTTTAACCTTTCATTTACAAGTTTATGTATATGTTTTGGTACTCCTGCACTTTCTCTTCCAAAGAGAATAGTATCATTAGCTCTATAGTTAAAATCAGTATATGATTTAATTGCTTTAGTAGTAACTAAAATTACTCTTTCATTTTTTTTTAAGTCAAAGAATTCTTTATAGCTTTTGTAAAACTTGATTTTATCTTCATCCATATAGTCCATAACAACTCTTTTAAATCTTTTATCAGAGAATAAAAATCCACAAGGCTGAATAATTTCTAAATATGCTCCAAGGCAAGAGCATGTTCTTACAATTGAAGCGGTATTTTGAGGTATATCAGGCTCATATAATGCAATTTTAGGGCGTATATTGCTTTCTTCATGTGTCATTCTTGCCATAGAAAAAAAACTTTTTTATTAATATTAAATTATATATTTAAACATATAAAATAAATAAATTATCGATGTCTGATCAAAAGAAAACAAAAAGAAGAGACTTTATTTTTACCGCATCATATACATTAGGAGCAGTAGGGGTTGGTACGGCTGTTTGGCCATTAATTGACCAAATGAATCCTGATGCTTCAGTAAAAGCACTTTCAAGTACCGAAGTTGACTTAAGCAGTGTACAACCAGGTCAATCAATAACTGTGTTATGGCGAGGCAAACCAGTTTTTATAAAAAGAAGAACAGAGGAAGAAATAGCTAAAGCAAAACAAGTTGATCTTAAAGAATTAAAACATCCTGAAAAAGATGAGGATAGAGCAAAAAATCCTGAGTGGTTAGTAATGTTGGGCATTTGTACTCACTTAGGATGTGTACCTCTAGGGAACAAAGGTGAATACGGCGGATGGTTTTGTCCATGTCATGGCTCTCATTATGATACTTCTGGAAGAATTAGAAAGGGTCCAGCTCCGACTAATTTAGAAATACCAAAATACGAGTTTGTTGATAACAACACAATTAAAATTGGATAATACATATTTATGAGCGATCAGAATTACACACCAAAATCAAAACTTGGAAAATGGTTTAATGATAGATTACCTTTATTAACTCTTAGAGCACACTTAACAGATTATCCAACTCCAAAAAATTTAAATTATTGGTGGACCTTCGGAGCTATATTAACTTTTTTTTTAATTGCTCAAATTATTACTGGGATTATATTGGCAATGCATTATATAGCTCACGCTGATTTAGCGTTTGAAAGCGTTGAACATATAATGAGAAATGTAAATTATGGATGGTTAATAAGATATTTTCATGCAAATGGTTCCTCGATGTTTTTCTTAGCAGTTTATATTCATATATTTAGATCTTTATATTATGGATCTCATAAGTCACCAAGAGAAGTTATATGGGTTATAGGAATGATAATATATTTTTTAATGATGTGTACAGCATTTATGGGATATGTACTACCTTGGGGGCAAATGAGTTTTTGGGCAGCAACTGTAATTACTAATTTGTTTAGTGCTGTGCCTTTAGTAGGAGAGAGTATTACTAATTGGTTATGGGGTGGCTTTGCAGTAGGCAGTCCAACACTAACGAGATTTTATAGTTTACATTATCTGTTTCCATTTTTAATTTTTGGTTTAGTAATTTTGCATATTTGGGCTCTACATATACCAGGAAATAATAACCCAATAGGCATTGATGTTAAACAACCATCAAAAGATACGGTTCCTTTTCATCCTTATATAGTACTTAAAGATTTGTTTGCTTTATTAGTTTTTTTACTTTTGTTTGCTTTTTTTGTTTTTTACTCACCTAATTTATTGGGCCACCCAGATAATTACATTGAAGCTAACCCACTGGTTACTCCGAACCATATAGTTCCGGAATGGTACTTATTACCTTTTTATGCAATATTAAGGTCAATTCCTAATAAGCTGCTAGGCGTTATTGCAATGTTTGCATCAATTTTTGTTTTAGTAATATTGCCTTGGTTAGATACTTCTAAAGTTAGGTCGGCAATTTTTAGACCTTTATACAAACAATTTTTTTGGTTCTTAGTAGCTGATGTAATTATATTGGGTTATATGGGCGCAATGCCAGCAGAAGGTATATATTTATTAGTAGCAAGAGTTGCCACAGGCTACTATTTTGTTCACTTTTTAATAATACTTCCAATTTTAGGCTATAAGGAAAAAACTCTTGATATTCCATTAAGTATTACAGACCCGATTCTTGAGAATTCTACAAATCAATCTTTAGCAAAAGAGCAAATAAATAAAAAATGAAAAATATTTTAAAGCCTATTTTATTATTAGCTATATTCACAACAATTAGTTTTAGTTCTAATGCGTCAGAACAATCAAAAAAACTTTTAAATCTAGAGTGGAGCTTTAAGGGTTTTTTTGGAAAATTTGATAGAGCATCATTGCAAAGAGGTTATCAAGTTTATGCGGAAGTGTGTTCAGCATGCCACTCAATGAAATATTTAAGCTATAGAAATTTAGCAGAAGCAGGTGGTCCAGAATTTTCAGAAGAGCAGGCGAAAGTGATTGCTTCACAGTATGAAGTTACAGATGGTCCAAATAATGATGGCGAAATGTTTACAAGACCAGCAAGACTTTCAGATAATTTTGTAGGATCATTTGCCAATGAAGAAGAGGCTAAAGCGGCAAATGGAGGATCATACCCACCAGATATGTCAGTTTTAGTTAAAGCTAGAAAAGGTGATGCAAACTATATTTATTCTTTATTGCTTGGTTATGACGATCCTCCTTCAGATTTTACTTTAGATGAGGGCGTTTATTACAATACTTTTATGAGTGGAAACAAAATCAAAATGGCAAAACCTTTATCAGAAAGCTTAGTTCAATACAGTGATGGTACTCCTGCTACAGAAGAGCAAATGGCAAAAGATGTTACAACTTTCCTAGCTTGGGCTGCTGAGCCCCATTTAGAAGCAAGACATAAATTAGGCTTTAGAACAGTAACCTATTTGATAATAATTACTATTTTAGTTTATTTTAGTATGAAAAAGGTTTGGTCACGTATTGAAACGGAAGTTTAAAACATCGCCATCTTTTACAATACAATCTTTTCCTTCTAAACGCATTTTTCCATTATCTTTAGAATTTAACCAACCATTATTTTGGACAAAATCATTATAAGAAACTGTTTCAGATCTTATAAATCCTTTTTCAAAATCAGTGTGTATAATGCCAGCAGCTTTTATAGCTGTGCAATTTTTAGGAATTGTCCAAGCTCTAGATTCATCTGGTCCAGAAGTAAAAAAGGTTTCAAGCTGAAGAAGTTCATATCCTTTTTTGATTAGAATGCTTAATCCTGTAT
>CAJWKX010000013.1 GCA_913043015.1 uncultured Candidatus Pelagibacter sp.
GGTGCAGCAATTGAATGCATTCATGCTTATTCATTAATTCATGATGATCTGCCATGTATGGATAATGATGATATTAGAAGAGGAAAGCTTTCTACACACAAAAAATATGGAGAAGCAATCGCAGTCCTAGCTGGAAACTCTCTACTTACTTTGGCATTTGAGATTTTAAGTGATAAAAATTTATCATTAAATGAACAAACAAAAATGAAATTAATTAAATTAATTTCAAAAAGTTCAGGACACTCAGGAATTGCTGGTGGACAATATTTAGATTTAAGTTTTGAGAAAAAAAAAATTTCATTAAAAAAAATTGTAGATATGCAAATTCAGAAAACAGGAAAATTATTTGCATTCAGTTGTTTGGCACCAGCATTAATAGTAAATAAAGACAAAAAAATAATTAAGCGGCTAGAAAAAATTGGTCATAAAATTGGTTTGCTTTTTCAAATAGTTGATGATTTAATTGATTATAGAGGCAATTCAAAAAAAGTTGGCAAAAAAACTAAAAAAGATAAAAAAAAAGGCAAAGCTACTTTAATTAGTCTTCTAGGTTATCAAAATACTATTAAATTTGCTCATAAATTAAAAGTTGATATTTTAAAAAAACTTGCAATATTCGGAAAAAAAGGAGACAGCTTAAAAAATACAATTCAATTAATTTTGGAAAGAGACAAGTGACAAAAAAATATCAATACTTAGACAAGGTAAACTTTCCTTCAGATATAAAAAAAATAAATCAGTCAGAATTAAAAATTTTGGCAAAAGAAGTTAGAGAGGAAATGTTAGATGCAGTTTCTGTAACAGGAGGTCATTTAGGTGCTGGCCTAGGAGTAGTTGAGTTAACAATTGCTTTGCACTATGTGTTTGATACTCCTAATGATAAATTAATTTGGGATGTTGGTCATCAAACTTATCCACACAAAATACTTACTGGAAGAAAAGATAAAATAAAAACTTTGCGACAAGGCAATGGTCTTTCAGGATTTACAAAAAGATCAGAAAGCGAATATGATCCATTTGGTGCTGCACATAGCTCAACCTCAATTTCATCGGCTTTAGGAATCGCGATAGCAAATGAACTTTCAAAAAAATCTAATCAAGTTATTGCAGTTATTGGAGATGGAGCAATAAGTGCTGGAATGGCTTATGAAGCAATGAATAATGCAGGTGCAGCAAAAACAAAAATGATTGTTATATTAAATGATAATGACATGTCTATTGCAAGACCAGTGGGTGCTATGAGCACATACCTTGCAAAATTATTATCTGGGAAAATATATTTTAGTTTTAGAGAAATAATTAAAATAATAATTTCTGCTTTTTCAAAAAAATTTATTGTCAAAGCAGGTAAAGCAGAATATTTTTTAAGATCTGCAGTTACTGGAGGAACTTTATTTAATTCACTTGGGTTTTATTATGTCGGACCAATAGATGGATATGATTTAGATAATTTAATTTCAGTTTTGCAAAATGCCAAAAATTTAAACCATGATGGACCAATCATGATTCATATCAAAACTAAAAAAGGCAAAGGTTATGAGTTTGCAGAAAAATCTTTAGATAGGTTTCATGGAGTATCGAAATTTAATATTAAAACAGGGGTGCAGGAGAAATCAAAATCAAATATACCCACTTACACAAAAGTTTTTGCTAATACACTAATTAAACATGCTGAAAAAGATAGCAAAATAATTGGAATAACAGCAGCCATGCCCTCAGGGACGGGGATGGATTTATTTGGAGAAAAATTTCCAAAAAGAATGTTCGATGTTGGAATTGCTGAACAACATGCAGTAACTTTTGCAGCAGGAATGGCAACTGAAGGATATAAACCATATGCAGCAATTTATTCTACTTTTTTACAAAGAGCCTATGATCAAGTTGTTCATGATGTAGCAATACAAAGTCTTCCAGTTAGATTTGCCATTGATAGAGCTGGTCTTGTGGGAGCAGATGGACCAACTCACGCAGGTTCATTTGATGTAACTTATTTATCTACTCTTCCAAACTTCATAGTAATGGCTCCAAGTGATGAAGCAGAACTTGTAAAAATGATCAACACCTCTGTAGATATTAATGATAAACCATCAGCTTTTAGATTTCCAAGAGGAACAGGAATAGGAACTGAGCTACCAGTAATTGAAGAAAAAATTGAGATTGGTAAAGGAAAAGTAATTTCTGAAGGAAATAATATAGCGGTAATTAATTTAGGAGCTAGATTGCAAGAATGTTTATTAGCAAAAGAAAATTTAAAGAAAAAAGGCATTAATCCCACTATCGTTGATGCAAGATTTGCAAAACCATTGGATGAAAATTTAATTTGGCAAATAGCAACAGATCATGAATCAATAATTACAATTGAAGAAGGATCAATTGGTGGTTTCGGATCTCATGTAAGTCATTATTTATCAGAAAAAAACCTCTTAGACTCAGGGTTAAAATTTAGATCAATGATTTTACCAGATAGATTTATTGATCAAGACAAACCTAATTTGATGTATAAAGCTGCAGGACTCGATGCAAAATCAATTGAAACTAAAGTTCTAGATATATTGGATTCAAAAATTATTATTCAAAAACAAAATTAAAATTATTTTCCACACTGAGCTTTGTTTATTAAATAATGATCTAATAGAACACAGTGCATCATAGCCTCACCAATAGGTACCGCTCTAATACCAACACAAGGATCGTGTCTACCTTTGACAGATATAGAAGTATTTTTTCCAAATTTATCTATTGTTTTTCTAGAATTTAAAATTGAAGAAGTTGGTTTAACGGCAAATGAAACAATTATTTCTTGACCGCTTGAAATTCCACCAAGAATTCCACCGGCATTGTTAGACATAAACTTTATAGTTTTGTCTTTTTGGGAAATTTCATCAGAATTTTGTTCACCTGTTAAAAATGCTGATTTCATACCCGAACCAATATTGACGCCTTTCACAGCATTTATACTCATCATAGCTGAAGCTAAATCCATATCTAGTTTAGAATAAATTGGTGCACCTAAACCAACGGGAACTCCACGAGCTCTTACTTCAATTATTGCACCACAAGAAGATCCCGATTTTCTTATTCCAAGCAAATATTTTTCCCAAAGTTTTACAATTGATTTATCAGGACAGAAAAAAGAGTTTTTGGAAATAAATTTATCATTCCAATTATTAGTATCACACCCAAGAATGCCTAATTGAGTAATAGCACCGATAACCTTGTATTTTTTACCAATTTTATTTTCTAAAGTTTTTTTAGCAATAGCACCTGCGGCCACTCGTGCAGCTGTCTCTCGAGCCGATTGCCTTCCGCCTCCTCTATAATCCCTGATTCCATATTTTTTAAAATATGTAAAATCTGCATGGCCAGGTCTAAATTTATTTTTAATTGTCTCATAATCTCTTGATCTCATATCTTTATTGTAAATAATTAATGAGATAGGAGTTCCTGTTGTTTTATTTTCAAATACTCCAGATAAAATCTGAACAGAATCATCTTCTTTTCTTTGAGTTGTAAACTTTGATTGTCCTGGTTTTCTTTTATTAAGCTCAATTTGAATATCTTGCTCATTTAAACTTATATTTGGTGGGCATCCATCCACAATACATCCGATTGCAGGACCATGGGATTCACCCCATGTTGTGAATCGAAATAACTTTCCAAAAGTGTTAAATGACATTAATTTATATTATATAAGTTATTTTGTTAAAATTATGAATCAAAAAAACTCACTTGGCTTAGATATTTGCTTTCAAGATTTGAGTAATCCGATTGAATTGTTCAGAAATTGGATGAAAGATGCAAAAAAATCAGAACCAAATGATCCTAATGCATTAGCTTTAGCAACCACTGATAAAAAAGGAATTTCTTCAGTAAGAATGGTTCTGTTAAAAAATTTTAGTGAAAAAGGTTTTGTTTTTTATACAAATTTAAATAGTCCAAAGAGTCTTGCATTGAAAGAAAATCCAAATGCTTCAATGTGTGTTTACTGGAAAAGTTTACTTAGACAAGTTATAATTGCAGGA
Source organism: uncultured Candidatus Pelagibacter sp. (assembly GCA_913043015.1). Taxonomy (GTDB): domain Bacteria; phylum Pseudomonadota; class Alphaproteobacteria; order Pelagibacterales; family Pelagibacteraceae; genus Pelagibacter. The sequence continues at coordinate 4,023 of CAJWKX010000013.1, forward strand.
TCAATATCAAAAGTTACTGATGAAGAAGCCGACAATTATTACAATTCACGTCCATATGAAAGTAGAATTAGTGCTTGGGCTTCCGTTCAAAGCTCATTTTTAAAAAGTAGAGAAGATTTATTGAAGGCAATAGCAGAATATAAAAAAAAATATCCAGATCAAAATAATGTACCAAGGCCCAAAAATTGGTCTGGATGGAATTTATTACCCAAAGAAATAGAATTTTGGCTTAATGTAGATAACAGAGTTCATCAACGTTTAATCTATTCAAAAAAAGAAGATGGTATTTGGGAAAGAAATCTTCTCTATCCTTAAAAAGATCTTTCCAAACTAAAAGAAGTTAACTTATTAAATATTCTTTTTTCATCAGAATTATCAAATATACTTAAGGAATTTGATGAAAGATTAATGAAATGTTCTGCTTTTTTATAGCATTGTGAAATAATATTATGTTTTTTAATTAGTCCTAAAATTATTTTAAAATTTTCGTCATCCCTTTTTTTTTTGATAAAAAATTCTTTAATTTGTTTTTTTTCTGCTTTGTTTGCTTGCTGATGAAGAAGAATTATAGGTAAAGTGATTTTTCCTTCAAAAAAATCATTTCCAATTTTTTTTCCAAATAAATTTAATTCTGAATTATAATCTAGAGTGTCGTCAGCAATTTGAAAAGTAAGACCTAAATTTCTTCCATAAAATTCTAATCCTTCTTTAATTTTGTTATTTCTGTTTCCCAAAATTGCACCAATCTTAGTTGCGGTTGAAAATAATTCAGCAGTTTTAGCTGAAATTATTTTAAAGTATGTTTCTTCTAACATATCTACTTCACCTTTATGCTGTAATTGTAAAATTTCTCCCTGCGCTATTCGTGCTGAAGTTGACGAAAGTAATCGTAAGACTTCCAAGTTTCCATCTTCGACCATCATTTCAAAACATCTGCTCAGCAAATAATCTCCAACTAAAATAGAAGATTGATTTCCCCATAAAGAATTTAATGTCTTTTTTCCTCTTCGAATTTCACCGTTATCAATTACATCGTCATGCATCAAAGTTGCCGCATGAATTAATTCTACGCAGGCTGCTAAATTGATATCTCTTCCACCTTTTAGATATCCACATAGTTTTGCAGAACCAAGAGTTAGTAATGCTCTCAATCTTTTGCCACCCGTGTTAAGGTGATAGCTGGTCATATCTTGAACTAACTCAACTTTGCTTGTTAATTGATTCTTAATTCTTTCTTCTACTAAAACTAATTTATCTTCAACTAAACTTTTAAGCTCAGAATAAGAATTATTAATTTGTTTTTTTAATTGTACAACTGTTCCCATGGGATTAAATTAGTATATATCAGTTTTCTTTATTACTTATCAATTGACGCACCTAAATCTTCAACTATAAGTAGACTTTATATTAAATCAAAAATTTTATAAGCATTTAGAATGTTTTCATTTTTCAAAAAGAAAAAAATAGTCCCCCACATAAAGTTAAACGGTGTGATAGGAAATGTGGGAAAATTCAAACAAGGAATAGATTTTGCTGGGCAAGAGGAAATTATAAAAAAAGCCTTTTCGCTAAAAAAAGCTATTGCTGTTGCAGTTACTATTAATTCACCAGGAGGATCACCTGTACAATCTCATTTAATCTATAAATTTATTAGAGAACAGGCACAAAAAAAGAAATTAAAAGTAATTGTGTTTGCTGAAGACGTGGCTGCTTCCGGTGGTTATTTAATTGCTTGTGCTGGTGATGAGATATATGCAAATTCAAGTTCAATTATTGGGTCTATCGGCGTTATTTACTCATCATTTGGATTTAAAGATTTAATTAAAAAAATTGGCATTGAAAGAAGAATTTATACAGCTGGAAAAAACAAAAGTACTTTAGATCTTTTTGTAGAAGAAAAAAAAGAAGATATTGAAAGATTAAAAAGTATTCAACTAGATCTTCATAAAGATTTTATAGATGTAGTAGAAGAAAGCAGAGGATCAAAACTTAAAAAAGATTCTGGGATAGAACTTTTTTCTGGAGAATTCTGGTCCGGTAAAAAAGCAAAAGATTTAGGCTTGATAGATGGAATTGGAAATGCTGATCAAATTTTGAGACAAAAATTTGGAGATAAAGTGGTAATCAAGAAATTTGAGAAAACAAAAAGCTGGATCGCAAAGAAATTATCTTCATCAGAAAATCAGGTGGATCAATTGGTAAATATATTAGAAGAAAGATCAATCTGGCAAAGATATGGCCTCTAAAAAAAAAATCAAAAAAATAAAGTTTCAAACTTTTCAAGATACAATTTTAAACCTTCAAAAATATTGGAGCAAACATGGTTGTGTAATTTTACAACCTTATGATATAGAAATAGGCGCCGGAACTTTTCATCCAGCCACTACACTTAGATCATTAGGTACAAAAACTTGGAAAGCAGCTTACGTTCAGCCTTCAAGAAGGCCATCAGATGGAAGATATGGAGACAACCCAAATAGACTACAACATTATTATCAATTTCAAGTTATTATTAAACCATCTCCTAAAAATATAAAAAAATTATATTTAAACAGTTTATCTGTAACAGGCATCAAGCATCAGGAGCATGATATTAGATTTGTTGAGGATGATTGGGAAAGCCCCACACTTGGAGCAGCAGGTCTAGGCTGGGAAGTTTGGTGCGATGGAATGGAAATAACTCAATTTACTTATTTCCAACAAATGGCAGGAATTGAATGTAAGCCAATTTCAGTAGAATTAACCTACGGACTTGAAAGAATTTGTATGTTTACTCAAAGAAAAAAGAATGTTTTTGATTTGGTTTGGAACAATGAAGGTATTTTATATCGTGATGTTTTCCATCAAGCAGAAAAAGAATTTTCTGCCTATAATTTTGATTATGCCAATACTGATTATTTATTTAAAATTTTTGATATGCTAGAAGATGAAACAAAAAAACTTTTAGAAAAAAAATTATCTCTACCTGCTTATGATCAATGTTTAAAAGCAAGTCATGTTTTTAACATTTTAGACGCAAGAGGTGTTATTAGCGTTGCTCAAAGAGCAAAATATATTTTAAGAATAAGAGAACTTACTAAAGGCGTGGGACAGGTTTGGCTTGAAAGTCAAAACTAAGAATGTCAGATTTTTTTTTAGAGTTATTCAGTGAAGAAATTCCCTATAATTTGCAAAAGAATGCAAGAAACACTCTTTTACAAAACTTTAAAGATTTTTTTGAAAAAGAAAAAATATTATATAAGTCAGAAGGCAAAGTTTTTTCTACTCCTAATAGATTAATTATTTTATTTGAGGGAATTGATGCAGAAATTCATAGACAAAGTGAAGAAATTAGAGGTCCAAGCATTAGAGCACCAGAAAAGGCTTTAGAGGGATTTATAAAATCTAATAAAATTGAAAAAAAAAATATTTTCAAAAATCAAACTGAAAAAGGAGAATTTTATTTTATTAAAAAACCAGCAAAAAAAATTAAAACTATAGATTTATTGAATAAAAATATTCCTTATCTTTTAAGTAAAATATCTTGGAAAAAATCAATGAAATGGGGCGATTTCGATCTTTTTTGGGGGAGACCTTTAAAATCAATACTAGCTATTTTTGGAAATACTAAACTAAATTTTAATTTTTATCATCTACATTCATCTAACTCGACATTCTTAGATAAAGAATTTGAGGAAAAAACTAAAGTATTTAGCAGTTACAAATCATACAACAGTTATTTCAAAAAATTAGGAGTAATAATAGATCATAATTTAAGAAAAAAATTTATTGAAAAAGAATTAAGAAAAATTTCAAAATATAAAAATTTAGAAATTCAAATTGATAATAAACTTTTGGACGAGGTAACAAATCTTGTTGAAAGTCCAAAAATATTAACTTGTGTATTCGATCAAAAATTTTTAAAGATTCCTAAAGAAATTTTAATTATTACAATGCAACACCATCAAAAGTACTTCCCAACATTTGATAATAAAAATAATTTAACAAATAACTTTTTAGTAGTTGCCAACACAAAAGATCAAAAAGGCTTTGTCAAATTGGGGAATGAAAGAGTTGTAGAAGCAAGATTAAATGATGCACAATTTTTTTGGCAAAAAAACAAATCACAAAGTTTAGTTAAACAAGTTTCAAGACTTAAAAATATGAATTACTTCAAGGGATTAGGAACATACTTCGACAAAATACAAAGAATGAGAAAGCTAAGCTCGTTGATTTCCGACGAATTATTAATTAGTAAAGAAAAATTAGAAATTGCCTCATCAATTTGTAAAGTTGATTTGTTATCTGATTTAGTCAACGAGTTTCCAGAACTTCAAGGGATAATGGGAGGAAATTTTGCTACCGTTCAAGGTTTTGAAAAAGATATTAGTTTAGCAATCAGTGAACATTATTTACCCACAGGTATAGAAAATAGGATTCCAAAAAAACCTTACAGTATTGCTTTATCTCTAACTGATAAATTAGATACGTTAGTTGGTTTCTTTGGAATTAAGTTGAAACCATCAGGTTCTAGAGATCCTTATGCTTTAAGAAGATCAGCAATTGGACTAATTAGACTTGTATTAGAAAACAGTAAAGAATTTAAAATACGAAATTTAATTAATTATTCCATATTACTTTATCATGAGCAAAATTTTAAATTTGATGAAAAAGCAATACAAAAAGATTTAATTGAATTTTTAAACAATCGATTAATAAATTACATGAAAGAAAAAAGTATCAGACAAGATATTATTGAAGCAGCAATCTCATCTTATAGTATCGATCAAATTTTAAAAATTTATAATAAATCAGTAGTTTTAAATAAACTAATAAAAAAAGAAATTGGAAATGATATTATTTCGAGTTACAAAAGATCATCAAACATTTTATCAAGTGAATTAAAAAATAAATCAATAGAACTGAATAATACAACTGATCCAGGTTTATTTATAAATGATTATGAAAAATATCTATACACAAAAATACTTGAAATAAGAAAATATTTCACAAACGTGAATAGAGACGAGAATTACGAAAAGAGCTTAAATATTTTGGCATCCGCAAAAAAAGAAATATTCGATTTTTTTGATAATGTAATTGTTAATCATGAGGATGAATCTATTAAAAAAAATCGATTGGAACTTTTACAAATGTTATGTAAAACATTCGATAATTATATAAATTTTTCTAGTATTGAAAGTCTCTAGTGAAAAAACTTATTTTTAATTTTAAATCTAAGGATTCTAAAAAATTAAAGAATCCTAAACATATTTTAGGTGGCAAGGGAACCAATCTATCAGTAATGGGAAACCTGGGTTTGCCTGTTCCACCAGGATTTACTATATCTACTGTAGTTTGTGATTTGTTTTATAAAAATAAAAAAAAATTGCCATCAAGATTAATCAGAGACATCAAAAAAGAATTAAAAAAAATTGAAAAAAAATCTGAAAAAAAATTTGGCGATTTAAAAAATCCATTATTAGTTTCTGTTAGATCTGGTGCGAGGGTTTCTATGCCAGGGATGATGGATACAATTTTAAATTTAGGTTTAAATGATAAAACTGTATTAGCTCTAGCTAATAAAACTTCAAATATGAGATTTGCAAAAGATAGTTATAGAAGATTTATTCAAATGTATTCAAACGTTGTGATGGGCATAGAGAGTTATAATTTTGAGGAGCTTATAGAAAATTATAAGCTAACCAAAGGAGTCCTTTTAGATACAGATTTAGATGAAAATGACTGGGATGGTTTAATTAAAGATTTTAAAAATCTTGTGAAAGATAAAACAAATAAAGAATTTCCTCAAAATGTATTTGATCAGTTAAATTGTGCAATTAGTGCAGTATTATTATCTTGGGAAAGTAAAAGATCTAAAGTTTATAGAAGATTAAATCAAATTCCTTCAAATTGGGGAACAGCTGTAAATGTACAATCAATGGTATTTGGCAATATGGGAAATGATTGTGCAACTGGAGTAGTTTTCACCAGAAACCCTTCTACTGGAAAAAAAAAAATCTATGGAGAATACTTAATTAATGCACAAGGAGAGGATGTTGTAGCAGGAACTAGAACACCTCAAGATATTACAAAAAAAGCAAGAAATGAATCTGGTTCAAAAGAGAGTTCAATGGAAGAATCCATGCCCAAAGTATTTAAACAACTAAATAAAATTTTAAAAACTTTAGAAAAACATTACAAAGATATGCAAGATGTGGAGTTTACAGTTGAAAACAAACAACTTTGGATGCTGCAGACAAGATCAGGAAAAAGAACAGCTAAATCTGCTGTTAAGATAGCAGTGGACATGGTTAAAGAAAAATTAATTTCTAAAAAAGAAGCGGTGTTAAGAGTTGAACCTAATTCATTAGATAGCCTTCTTCATCCAACACTAGATGAAAGTGATAATATTAACGTATTAGCAAAAGGTTTGCCTGCTTCTCCAGGTGCAGCAAGTGGAAAAGTTGTATTTACATCTGACGAAGCTGAAAGATTAAATGACATGATGCAAGATACTATTTTAGTTAGAGTCGAAACTTCTCCAGAAGATATTCACGGCATGCATGCAGCTAAAGGAATTTTAACTGCTAGAGGTGGAATGACAAGTCATGCCGCTGTTGTTGCAAGAGGCATGGGAAGACCTTGTGTATCAGGTTCAAGTGAAATTGATATAGATTGTGAAAAAAAAATGTTCAAAACTAAAAATAAGGAAATTAAAGAGGGCGATATTATCACTATAGATGGATCATCTGGCAGAATAATTGCTGGAGAAGTTAAAACAATTAAACCAGAAATATCAGGTGATTTTTCTAAATTGATGAGTTGGGCTGATAGTTTTAGAAAATTAAAAGTTAGAACGAACTCAGAAACACCCTTAGATACGGTAATTGCTAGAGATTTTGGCGCTGAAGGAATAGGCCTTTGTAGAACAGAGCATATGTTTTTTGATGAAGAAAGAATTTTATCTGTAAGAGAAATGATACTATCTAAATCTAAAGAGGATAGAGATAAAGCATTAGCAAAATTGCTTCCACACCAAAAAAAAGATTTTGTTGAAATATTTAAGATTATGAAAGGTTTACCAGTCACTGTAAGATTATTAGATCCACCATTGCATGAATTTTTACCCAATAAAGGAAAAGAGATAAAAGACATATCAGATTCTCTCAATCTAGATATAAAAGAAATAGAATCTAGAATAACTGAGTTGCACGAACAAAATCCAATGCTTGGACACAGAGGATGTAGATTGGGAATTTCTTTCCCAGAAATTTATGAAATGCAATGCAGAGCAATATTTGAAGCTTTAGTTGAATGTAAAAATAAAAAATATAAATCAATTATTCCAGAAATAATGATACCTTTAGTATCTACTGAAGCTGAAATAAAAATCATGAGAAATCTTGTTATTAGAGTTGCAAAGCAAGTTCAAAAAGAAAATAAAACTAAAATTGATTATTTAGTTGGCACAATGATTGAGCTTCCTAGAGCAGCAATTAAGGCTAAAGATATTGCAAAACATGCAGACTTTTTTAGTTTTGGAACTAATGATTTAACCCAAACTACTTTTGGAATAAGCAGAGATGATAGTGGTAAATTTTTAAATGATTATATTGAAAACAAAATATTTGATATTGATCCGTTTGTTTCTATTGATGATGGAGTTGGCGATTTAATTAAAATAGCAGTTTCAAGGGGCAGAAAACAAAACAAAAATATCAAATTAGGTATTTGTGGAGAACATGGAGGGGATCCAAAAAGTATTAACTTTTGTTCAAAAACGGGATTAAATTATGTGTCTTGTTCACCATACAGAGTTCCAGTTGCAAGACTAGCTGCGGCACAGGCACAATTACAGAAAAAGAATTAAATTTCAAACTTTAGATCTAAAGCATTTACGCTATGTGTGAGAGAACCTACAGAAAGTCTATCCACTCCAGTTTTAGATATTTTATTTGCATTTTTTAAATTTATATTTCCAGAAGCTTCTGTTTCATATTTTCTTTTCAAAAATTTAACAGCAACTCTCATATCTATGCTACTCATATTGTCAAACAAAACTCTATGAAATTTCATTCCTAAGATTTCTTTTAACTGTTTAAGATTATCTATCTCTACTGTAATTTTCTTTTTGGTTTTAGATTGAATAGCTTTATTAATTAAGATCCTTAGATTTGAGCTAGCTATATGATTGTCTTTAATTAAATATTCGTCACTTAGATTAAATCTATGATTTATGCCACCGCCTAGTTTTACAGCATATTTTTGTATGACTCTAAAATTTGGAATTGTTTTTCTAGTACAACAAATTTTACAATTTTTTTTTACTTTTTTTACAAATTGATTTGTTTTTGTAGCTATACCAGAAATATGAGATAAAAAATTTAATGCAACTCTTTCTCCTGTAAGTATATTTTTTATATTTCCTTCTACAATTGCAATTACATCTCCTTTTTTTATAAAAGATCCTTCTTTTTTTTTTATATTTAATTTTATTTTTTTATCGATTAAATTAAAAGTTTGTTTAGCAAATTCTAAACCACCAATTATTCCATTTTCATTAGAAATTAATCTCACTTTTTTTTTTGTATTTTTTCTAATTAACTCTGATGTGATATCTCCAGAGGGATAAAGATCCTCGTTTAAGGAAAGCTTTACAACATTTTTGATAAAATTTTTACTTAGATTAATTTTTGACACAGAAATTATCTGCCGATTTCAGACATTCTCTGAACAGACTTTCTTGCCATCGCAGCTATATTATGACCGATTTTAATTTCATTACTTTCATTTTTCAAGCAGTCAAAAATTTTATTCAGTGAAATTCTTTTCATATGAGTACAAAGATTGCAAGGTCTTATAAATTGGACATTTGGGTTTTCAACTTGGACATTGTCACTCATAGAACACTCAGTTACTAATAAAACTTTTTTAGGTTGATTTTCTTTTACATATTTCACCATACTTGATGTGGATCCAGCAAAATCTGATGCACTTATAACATCAGGCGGACACTCTGGGTGGGCAATAATTTTAATATCTGGATTTTCTTTTCTAATGTCTTCAACTTCTTTTGATGAAAATTTTTCATGTACAATGCATGTACCTTGCCAAGAAATAATTTTAACTTTTGTATTTTTTTGAACGTAATTTGCTAAATAGTGATCTGGAAGAAAAATTACTTTATCTACACCAAGAGACTCAACTACTTTTACCGCATTTGCAGATGTACAGCAGATATCTGATTCTGCTTTAACTTCAGCAGAAGTGTTGATATAAGAAACTACAGGTACACCAGGGTATTTTTCTTTCAGCATTCTGACATCTTCTCCTGTTATAGACGATGCCAACGAACAACCAGCATTCATATTAGGTAATAAAACTTTTTTTTGAGGATTCATTAATTTTGCAGTTTCTGCCATAAAGTGAACTCCACAAAGAACAATTATATTTGCAGAGGTTTTTTCAGCTTCTAAAGCCAAAGTAAGCGAGTCAGCAGAAACATCAGCAACACCATAATAAATTTCTGGAGTCTGATAATTGTGAGCAAGTATTACTGCATTTTTATCTTTTTTTAATTTATTAATTTTTTGTATTAGTGGAGCATAAAACTTCCATTCAACCTCTGGAATTACTGACGAAATTTTTTTATAAATTTCATTTAAAGAATTTTTTGTTAAATTTTCTTTGACCAT
>CAJWKX010000014.1 GCA_913043015.1 uncultured Candidatus Pelagibacter sp.
TATCTGCATTAGGATGTTTTTGAGATTTTACAATTTTACAAACAATAAAATTATTCAAATTATCATTTGATGATTTTATATTTTCTACCTCTAACCCAATTTCTGTCAACCGCTCTGCTACTTGATTTAAGTTTGCTTTAGTAGCTAGATGATTTTTTAACCATGATAAAGAAGTTATCATCTGCTTAAACCTCTATAATTTGTTGGAACGTCTAATGGATCAAATCCATAAAATTCTAACCATCTAATATCATTTTCAAAAAAAGCTCTGAGGTCATTTATTCCATATTTCAACATAGCTAATCGATCAATTCCTACACCAAAAGCATAGCCCTGATATTTTTTTGGATTTACTTTTACGTTTTTTAAAACGTTGGGGTGTACCATTCCACAACCAAGAATTTCTAACCATTTATTACCTTCGCCGATCTTAATTTTTCCATTTTGAATTTTATATCCAATATCTACTTCTGCTGATGGTTCAGTAAAAGGAAAATGACTAGGTCTGAATCTAATCTTTACTTTATCAACTTCAAAAAATTTCTTTACAAAATAATACAGACATCCTTTAAGATGTCCCATGTTAATGTTTTTATCAATGTGTAAACCTTCTAGTTGATGAAACATAGGTGAGTGTGTTTGATCACTATCACATCTATAAGTTCTTCCAGGAGCAATTATTTTAAATGGTGGTTTGCTTTTTAACATTGTTCTAATTTGGACTGGTGATGTGTGAGTTCTTAGAAGAAAATCTTTAGAATGATGCAGATAAAAGGTGTCATGCATATCTCTTGCTGGATGATTTTCTGGAGTATTAAGTGCAGAAAAATTGTAATATTCACTTTCTACATCTGGTCCTTCTTCAACAGAAAAACCTATTTCAGAAAAAATAGAAGTGACCTCATCAATTACTTGTGAAACAGGATGAATTTTTCCAGCAAAGTAGCTTCTTCCCGGTAAAGTTACGTCAATATTATCATCTTTAAGTTTTTTGTTTATTTCTTGATTTTGAATATTTTCATTTTTTTTTAAAATTAGATCTTGTAATTCATTTTTTAAAACATTTAATTCTGAAGCAAATTCTTTTCTTTTATCTTCATCAATTGATCCTAATTGTTTAAATTTATTTGAAATAATTCCATTTTTTCCAAATAATTCTGTTTTAATTTCATTAAGTTTATATTGATCTAAAACCTTATCTAATCTTAACAGATATTCTTCTTTTATTTTTTTAATCTCAGACATACTTGCAGATTATTTCTTAACCTAAGAAAAACAATAGAGAAGATTAGTTAAATGCAGACTGAGCTTTTTTTACTATTGTTTTAAAGGCTTCAGGATTATCGTAAGCAATTTCAGCTAATATTTTTCTATCTAATTTAATGCCAGATTTGCTTAAACCACTAATGAATTTTGAGTAGGTAAGACCTTCAGCTCTTACACCTGCATTGATTCTTTGTATCCACAAAGATTTAAAATCTCTTTTTTTATTTCTACGATCTCTATAGGCATATTGCATGGCTTTTTCCATTGCCTGCTTTGCAGCTCTAATTGTATTTTTTCTTCTGCCCCATTGGCCCTTGACAGCTTTAAGAACTTTTTTATGTTTAGCTCGACTTGTAACTCCCCTTCTTGTTCTTGCCATTTTATCCTCTTAAACTGTAAGGCATATATGATTTAACTATTTTGCTATCTTGTTTGGACATAATAGTTGTGCCTCTTTTTTTTCTAATTTGTGAATTCGTTCTTTTGATCATGCCGTGTCTTTTCCCAGTTTGAGCCATTACTACTTTTCCTTTAGCTGTAATTTTAAATCTTTTTTTTGCTGAACTTTTAGTTTTTAATTTTGGCATAATTGCAGGGGTTATATAAATATTAATATTAATTTTCAACCACAATTATCACTTATAAAGGCTGAACAACCATGATCATTTGCCTTCCTTCAAACTTTGGTTGAAGTTCTACTCTGCCAATTTCTTGCATATCTTGCTTGATTCTCTCCATTAATTCATTTCCAAGATGTGAATGCTGAAGTTCTCTTCCTTTAAACTTAATAGTAAACTTTACTTTATCTCCTTTTGATAAAAATTTTTGAGCATTTTTAATTTTAAAAGTGTAGTCATGAACTTCAGTTACAGGTCTAAGTTTAATTTCTTTTAATTCTATTTTTTTTTGTTTTTTCTTTGCTTTGTTTGCTTTTTTTTGTTGGTCATATTTAAACTTACCCATATCCATTATTTTACAAACTGGTGGATTTGCATTAGGAGCTATCTCGATTAAATCTAAATTTTCGTTTTTTGCTTTTGAAATAGCTTCATTTAAATTTAAAACTCCTAGATTTTTACCATCACTTGTGATTACTTGTACCTCTGTTGATGTAATCCTGCGGTTCGATCGCGGGCCTCTATGTTTGGTTCTTTTTTGAAAATAGTTTTGTTTAAATTCTGGCACTTATTTTGATGGTATTTTACTTAAAGCGGAGAATTTTTTAAGAAATGTATCAAGTTCCATATTTTCTTGTTTATTAGAGTCCAATCTTCTAATAGTTACTGTGTTACTGTCAACTTCTTTTTTACCAAAAATTAACAAAAGTGGTATCTTCGATAAAGAATGTTCTCTAATTTTATAGTTTAAATTATGATTTTTTAAGTCAACTTCACATTTAATACCGGTTTTTTTTATTTTATCATAAACTTTCTTTGCATAAGCATCGAACTCATTAGAAACTGGAATAACCATTGCTTGTAAAGGTGAAATCCAAAATGGTAGTTTACCTGAATAATGTTCAATTAAAATTCCAATAAATCTCTCTAATGAACCAAATAAAGCTCTATGCAACATAACAGGAATTTTTTTTGAACCGTCTTTGTCTACAAATGTGGCGCCCAATCTAGCTGGCAAGTTTAAATCAACTTGTAAAGTTCCACATTGCCAATCGCGCCCAATACTATCCCTAAGTACAAAATCAATTTTTGGTCCATAAAATGCACCTTCGCCTTTATTAATTTCATATTTTAGTTTTGTTTGTTTTATTGCTTTTAATAATGCAGTTTCCGCTTTGTCCCAAATTTTATCATCTCCCACTCTTTTTTGCGGTCTATCAGAAAATTGTAGTAGAACATTTGTAAAGCCAAGATCTTTATAAATTTCTAATATCAAATTTGTTACACTTAAACATTCATTAGTAATTTGATCTTCAGTACAAAAAATATGAGCGTCATCTTGAGTAAACGCTCTAACTCTTAACAAGCCATGTAAAGCGCCCGATGGTTCAAATCTATGCACTTTACCAAATTCAGACATCTTTAAAGGTAAATCCCTGTAACTTTTTAAACCTTGGTTAAAAACCTCTAGGCAGCCTGGACAATTCATTGGTTTAATTGCAAATATTTTTTTATCGGGTGTTGTAGAAGTATACATATGTTCTCCGAATTTCTCCCAATGTCCTGATTTTTCCCATAATGATCTATCTAAAATTTCTGGAGTATTTATCTCTTTATAACCAGCTTCATCTTGTTTACTTCTCATGTAAGAAATCAGTTTTTGAAAAAGATTCCAACCTTTTTCGTGCCAAAAAACCGAACCTGGACTTTCTTCCCTGAAATGAAATAGATTCATTTCTTTACCAAGTTTTCTATGATCTCTTCTTTCAGCTTGTTCAATTCTTTTTATGTATTCATCTAAATCTTTTTGAGTTGACCAGCTTGTTCCATAAATTCTTTGGAGCATTTCATTATTAGAATCGCCTCTCCAATAAGCTCCTGATACTTTTGTAAGTTTAAAATATTTTCCTATTTTTCCAGTAGATAATAAATGAGGCCCTCTACATAGATCGTGCCATTTTCCATGAAAGTATATTGAAACCTCTTCACCTTTTGAAATACTTTGTATTATTTCTGCTTTATAAGTTTCGCCACTTTTATTAAAATGATTTATTGCTTTATCACGATCCCAAACTTCTCTATGTGTAGGCTCGTCCCTCTCAACAATGTTCAGCATTTTTTTTTCTATTTTTTCTAGATCTTCCTGAGTAAAAGGCTCTTTTCTAGCAAAGTCATAATAAAATCCATTTTCTATTACTGGTCCAATTGTAACTTGTGTGCTTGGAAAAAGTTCTTGAACTGCCATTGCTAAGATATGTGCAGTATCATGTCTAATTGTTTCTAGCCCTTCATTATCCTTTGATGTAAAAATCTTAACTGAACAATCTTTAATAATTAAATAATTTAAATCTTTTAGTTTGCCATCAACGCTCATTACAAGTGCTTGCTTCAATAAAGATTTGCTTATTTTTTCGGCTACCTGTATTCCAGTAATTTCTTTATCGAAACTTAGTTTTTTTCCGTCTGGTAATTTTATATTTGGCATTTATGTCAGTAATTTTTTGTATTCTGAATAAGTAGATAAACACATTTTTTCAACATTAAATTTGTTAATAATGTTTTTTCTACCCTCAGATCCCATAGATTTCAACGTTGTTTCGTCTAAATCAAATACATGGGTAAGTTTTTGACTTAAAGAATTAGCATCACCTGCAGAAAATAAAAAACCTGTTTTATTATCGATTATTGTTTCATTTGATCCGCCTATATTGCTTGCAATAATTGGTTTTTCCATCGACTGAGCCTCAACAGATACTCTGCCAAAAGTTTCGGGTTCAATAGAACATGAAACAACTATATATGAAATTTTATACACCAAAGGCATAATTTCAAAATGATCTATAAATAAAATATCATTAATAAGTCTATGCTGTTCAACAAGTCTTTGAAGTTTTTTTTTATATATTGTTCTTCCTTGATCGCTGCCCAAAATAATTGCAGTAAATTTTTTATCTGGATTATTATTTTTAAAAATATTTAATGATTCAATAAACATTTCTTGACCTTTCCATGTCGTCAATCTACCTGGTAAAAGTATAATTTTTTTATTTTTATCCAACTTCCATTTATCAATTAACTTAATTTCATCTGAAAGTTTAATTTTTTTTGGATCAAAATATTCTAAGTTAATTCCTCTAAATATTGATAATAATTTTTTTTCTGAATTAAGATATTGTGAATAATTATCTTTAATGTGTGAAAAAATAAAATTAGTACCAGCTATAATTAAATCAGATTTAACCATGACAGAGTTATAATATTTTTTTAAAGAACTATTAAAATTATAGGTTCCATGGAAAGTGGTTACAAATTTTCTTCGAGTAAGTTTTGTTGCAATTAAACAAGACCAGGCTGGTGCTCGACTTCTAGCATGAACAATATTAATATTAAAAATTAAAATTATTATTGATAGAATCAAAGCGTTAAATAGTATTAAAATAGGATTTTTACTCTGAACCGGAAGTCTAATTAATTTTACTTTTTTTCTATTAATATATTTAATTAATGCACCCCCGCTTGTAACAATAAAAGAAGAACAATTCTGTTCTGTTAAGTAATGAGCTAGATCATAACATCCTATCTCAGCACCTCCATGACCTAATTTTGGAATTACTTGTAAAACTTTTAATTTTGATGGCATTTGATTAAGGATTATATTATCACAATATTTGAATATATTTTATGGGTAAATTCAAATTCTTAAAGATTTCTAAAAATAAAAAAATTAGACTTTTGTTAAAAAAAAATCATTCAAAAATATGTGTAATATTTTTACACGGTTTTATGTCAGATATTGAAGGAAAAAAACCCTTAACATTTGCAAGATTTTGTTCCAAAAAAAAAATTAATTTTTTAACTTTAGAATATTCTGGTCATGGAAAATCGTATGGTAAATTTGTAAAGGGAAATATTTCAAAATGGACAAATGATGTTTTAAATACAATTAATGCAAAAATAAAAAATAAAAATCTTATAATTATAGGTTCTAGTATGGGTTCATGGATAGCAATCAATATTATTTTAAAACTTAAAAATAAAATAAAAGGATTTATAGGAATAAGCTCAGCACCAGAATTTTTAGATATTTTGATGTGGAAAAAATTTAGTAATAAAATTAAGAAAAAAATCTTAGAAGAAAAAATACATCATATAGAAAAAGATGGATGGACATATCCAATTACAAAACAACTTATTGTTGATGGGAAAAAAAACAAAGTTTTTAATAAAAAAATAAATCTAAAGATACCAGTAACATTATTTCATACAAAAAAAGATAATGTGGTACCTATATATTTTTCAAAAAAAATTTTAAAAATATTTCCTTTAGCAAAAAAAAAATTAATTATTTACAAAGATGGAGATCATAGTTTATCTAGGAAAAAAGATTTAACTAATATATGCAGAGAACTAGGTAACATTATTCAAGATCTTTCTTAAATCTTCATATAGCAATTTCAACAATTTTTTCTGTAGATATTGGATTCTCTAATTTATCTAACATTTCTTTTGGACAAATTTGATAAAAATTATTTATTTCATTATCAAAATTATCTAATAATTTTTTTGCTATTTTCGAATTTGTTTCTGTAAAATGTTTCTGTATTAAATTTTTTAAAAAATTTTTCCAGAATTTTGTTTCTGGTCTTTGCCAAATAACTGACTCAGGATTAACTCTTTTTTCAAATTCATTTTTATTATCATATACAAAAGCCATTCCACCGGTCATTCCTGCAGCAAAATTATCTCCTACTTCTCCAAGAATAACAACATTTCCTCCTGTCATGTATTCACATCCATTAGAATCGCAACCTTCAACTACTGCAGTTGCTCCTGAATTTCTTACTGCAAATCTTTCTCCTGCTTGACCTGATGCAAACAAGTAACCAGAAGTTGCTCCGTACAAAATAGTGTTTCCAATAATTGTATTTTGATTGGAAATTAAGTTGCTTTCTTCCTGTAAACGTATAGCAATTGTTGCGCCAGATAATCCCTTTCCAACATAATCGTTTGCATCTCCTTTCAAAATTAATTTTAAACCTTTAATACCAAAAGCTCCAAAAGATTGACCTGCTGAACCTTTAAATCTTAGAGGAAGAAAATTCTCTGTAAGTTTATTAATTCCAAACTTTTTATATAGTTGATAAGAAATTCGAGTACCTACAGCTCTATCTGTATTTTGTATATTAAATTCCTTTTCAATTTTTTTATTTAGATCAATGTCTTTTTCAACTTCTAGCCAAATTTTTTGATCTAAGGTATCTGGTACTTCATTTATAATTTGTTTTTCACAATATCTTTTATTTTTTCCTGGATCAGCTTGCACAAATAATGGATTTAAATCTAAATCATCCAAATTTGATGATCCTTTGCTTACTTGTTTTAGTAAGTCTGTTCTTCCAATGATTTCGTTTAATGTTCTAAAACCAAGATTAGATAAAATTTCCCTTACTTCTTGTGCAATAAAAGTAAATAAATTAACTACTTTATCAGGTGTGCCTGTAAATTTTTTTCTCAACTTCTCATCTTGTGTACAAACTCCAACAGGACAAGTGTTTGAATGACACTGCCTCACCATTATACAGCCCATTGCAACAAGAGATGTAGTTGCCACTCCATATTCTTCAGCTCCCATCATTGCAGCAATTATAACATCTCTTCCAGTTTTTATTCCACCATCCGTTTTGAGGGTTATCGTGTGTCTTAAGTTATTTAATGTTAAAATTTGATTTGCTTCCGTTAATCCCATTTCCCAAGGAATTCCAACGTACTTTACACTTGTTTGAGGAGTTGCGCCTGTTCCTCCAGAGTGACCTGAAATTAAAATAACATCTGCTTTTGCCTTAGCTACACCTGCTGCTATTGTTCCAACTCCAGAAGATGCTACTAATTTAACTCCTATTCTTGCATTAGGATTAATTTGTTTGAGGTCATAAATTAATTGGGCTAAATCCTCAATGGAATAAATATCATGATGAGGAGGGGGTGAAATTAAAGTAACTCCAGTAGTAGAATGTCTCAATCTTGCTATTTCTTCTGTAACTTTAAAACCAGGTAGTTGACCACCTTCCCCAGGCTTTGCTCCTTGTGCAATTTTAATTTCTATTTCATTACAATTATTTAGATAATTGATAGTTACTCCAAATCTTGCTGAGGCAATTTGTTTTACTCTAGAATTTGCACTATCACCATTTGACATTAATTCAAATCTTTGCTTGTCTTCTCCACCTTCGCCACTACAAGAAGCTCCTTTTATTCTATTCATTCCGATAGCTAATGTTTCATGAGCTTCTTTGGATAAAGCTCCATGTGACATACTTCCGCTTCCAAATCTTTTTAGGACTTCATTTACAGGTTCAACTTCTTTAATATCTATTGCTGTTTGTTTTTTAAAGTCAATCAAATCTCTTAAATTTATTGGAGGTAGATCATAAATACCTTTGGAGTATTTCTTATATACATCGTAAGAATTATTTGTTACTGCAGTTTGTAGTAAATGAATAAGCTTGCCTTGATACTGGTGGGTTTCGCCATTTTTTCTGTATTTATATATCCCACCTATAGGAAGAATATTTGAACTAGTTTCAAATGCCTCTTTATGAATATTTTTAATTTTTTTTTCTATGCCAATTAAACCAATTCCTGAAATTTTCGAAATAACTTCCGGGAAAAACTCATTAACAATCGTTCTACTCAATCCTACAGTTTCAAAATTACAACCGCCTCTATAGGAACTTATTACTGAAATTCCCATTTTAGACATTATTTTTAATAATCCTAAATTCACTGATTTGATGTATCGTCTAATGCATTCATCAAAATTTAAATTTTGGAAAAGTTTTCTTTTAAATCTTTGATAAAGACTATCTAATGCTAAATAAGGGTTTACAGTAGTTGCTCCAACACCAATCAATGTTGCGTAAGAATGTGTATCAAAAGTTTCGCCTGTTTGTACATTTATGGAAACATTTCCTCGTAAACATAAATTTATTAAATGTGTATTTATTGCTCCGACACATAAAAGCATAGGAATTACACATCTTTTTTCGGATAATTTTTCATCAGTTAAAACAAGTTGAGTTACACCTTTTCTTGCTGCAATTTCAGATTCATTTTGTATTTTTGCTATAGCAGATTCTAAGTTTTCATCTTTTGAGAATGTGCAATCAATAGTCTGATGATTTTCACCAAAAAAAGATATAAATTTTTCAAACTGAGAGTTTGATAATATTGGGCTTTCTAATACATAAATATTTTTTTCAGTTAGAGTGTCAAAATTAAGGATATTCCCAAGATTTCCAAATCTCGTTTTTAAACTCATAACCTTATTTTCTCTTAAAGAATCAATTGGTGGATTAGTAACTTGGCTAAAATTTTGTCTAAAAAAATGATAAAGTGGTCTGTATTTATCAGACAATACAGCTAATGGAGTGTCATCTCCCATGGATCCTGTTGCTTCTTTTGCATCTTCAGCCATAGGATGCAAAATAAGTTCTAAATCTTCAATACTATATCCAAAAGCATGTTGCCTTCTTTTAAGCTCTATTCCATCAAAAATATTTTTTTCATTTGCAATTGGAAATTTTTTATCTAATTCAACAATTTGGTTATTAAATTTTTTAAATTCTTTTGCTAGATAATTTTTAATTTCATTATTGAAATAAACTTTACCTTTTTCAATTCTAACACCTATTATATCTCCTGGACCTAGTCTTCCTTTTGAAACTATTTTTTGCTCATTTAAATTAATCATTCCTGTTTCAGATCCTACAAACATAAACTTATCTCTAGTGACTGTATATCTTAAAGGTCTTAATCCGTTTCTATCGTTTGCTGCAATTACCCATTCATTATCAGTTCCCGCAATCGCTGCTGGACCATCCCATGGTTCCATTGTGCTGTTTAAAAAATTAAACAATTTTAAGTGATCCCTTGGCAATATTTTACTTTTCTTTGACCAAGCATCTGGAATTAACATTAGTTTAGCTAACGGTGCTGATTTACCTGAAATATTTAAAAGTTCAAAAACATTATCTAAAGATGCAGAGTCAGAATTTCCAGATAGGATAACTGGTTTGATATTTTCTATATCTTCAAATATAGGACTGAACATTTCTTGTTCATGAACTTTCATCCAATTTATATTTCCCTTTAAAGTGTTTATTTCTCCATTATGAGCAATAGCTCTAAATGGTTGAGCTAAATCCCAACTTGGAGCAGTATTAGTAGAAAATCTTTGATGAAATATTGCATATCTTGAAATAAATCTTTCATCTTGCAAATCTAAATAAAAATCAGAAAGCGCTTCAGCAAGAAACATTCCTTTGTAAATAATAGATTTTGAACTAAACGAACAAATATAAAAACTATTTAATTGATTACTGAAGGTTTGCTTTTCAATTTTTCTCCTTGTTTCATAAAGCTTTCTTTCTAATGATTTACAATTTAAAGATTTATCATTTGATTTAAAAATAATTTGAACAATTTCAGGTCTTGTTAGTTCTGCCTTAACTCCAAGCGCACTAGTATTAATTGGAACCTGTCTCCATCTATAAATATTATAATTATTTTTTAAAAGCTCTGTTTCAATAAATGTTTTACATTTTTCTTGAGAGTTATAGTCATTACGAGGTAAAAAAATCATTCCAACACAAATCTCTCCACCATCATATTGGTGGCCATAGTTCTCAATTTTTTCTATAAAAAAATTTTTTGGAATTTCAATATGAATTCCCGCACCATCGCCTGTCTTACCATCGGCGTCTACTGCACCTCTATGCCAAACAGCTTTTAAAGCTTGGAGACCATATTCGACAACTTTTCTTGATTTTTTTCCTTCAGTAGAAACAATTAGACCAACTCCACATGCATCATGTTCCATTGATTCTGAATAAATACCGTTATTTTTCAACAAATTTAAATTTTGTATATCTCTACTCATTAAGCTACTTTTTGTGTTTGTTTTGTTTTTATTTCAAGGTATCTCTGAATTGACTCAGCGGCATCTCTACCATCTTTTATAGCCCAAACTACTAATGATGCTCCTCTAATAATGTCTCCAGCAGCAAATACACCTGGTATATTTGTTTCCATGGTATCAAAATCAGTTTTTATTGTTCCCCATTTATTTATTTGAAGTTTATTTTCATCAAATAATTTTGGTAATTCTTCTGGATCAAAACCTAAAGCTTTTATTACAATATCAACTTTTAACTGAAATTCAGAATTCTCTTGAACAATTGGTTTTCTTCTTCCACTTTCATCTGGTTCATCTAATTTCATTCTGTCTACTATTAAACTTTCAATTTTATTAACTCCTTTAAATTCTTTTGGATTAGATAACCATATAAATTTAACTCCTTCTTCTTCAGCATTTGAAACTTCTCGAGCAGAACCTGGCATATTCTCTCTGTCTCTCCTATACAAACACTTAACAGATTTTGCATTTTGTCTTACTGATGTTCGAACACAATCCATCGCTGTATCACCACCACCAATTACAACAACATCTTTTCCTTCTGTATTTAGTTTTCCATTGTCAAACATCTCAACTTTGTCTCCTAAACCTTTTTTATTTGATGCTGTTAAAAATTCCATTGCTGAAAATATATTATCTAAATCATTTCCTGGTACATTAACTTCTCTTGCTTTGTAAACTCCAGTAGCAATCAAAATTGCATCGTGTTTCTCTCTAAGTTCTTTTAAAGATGAATCTTTTCCTATTTCATGATTTTGAACAAATTTAATTTCACTTTCTTCAAGCAACTTTGTTCTTCTTTCGACTACAAATTTTTCCAATTTGAAATTTGGAATACCATAAATTAGCAAACCTCCTGGACGATCATAGCGATCATAAATAGTAATTTGATACCCTTTTTTTCTTAATTGCTCAGCACAAGCTAATCCTGCTGGTCCAGCACCAATTATTCCAACACTTTGATTTTTTTCTTTTTTTAGCAAAATTGGTTTAACCCAATCATTTGACCATGCGTTTTCTGTAATAAATTTTTCTATCGAACCAATTGTAACTGTTCCATGTCCTGATTGTTCAATTACACAATTACCTTCACACAGCCTGTCTTGGGGACAAATTCTTCCGCAAACTTCAGGCATGTTATTTGTGCTTTGAGATAGTTGATAAGCTTCTTCTAATCTTCCTTCTGCTGTCAGCTTTAACCAGTCAGGAATATTGTTACTTACTGGACAATGAACTTGACAAAATGGAACTCCGCACTGAGAACATCTACTTGATTGTTGTAGAGCTTTTTCATGAATAAATTCTTTGTAAATTTCATTAAAATCCTCTTTTCTCTCTGACGTATCTCTTTTAGGTGGGCTTTGTTGACCTATTTTCACAAATTTTAGCATTTTTTCTGCCATGGTTCAGGTAACTTATATCAATAATTTCAATACAAAAAGCATATTAAGGTCATAATCGTTTACCTAATTTCTAAAAAAAGCTTATATATCATTGGTTTTTTTAAATTATTGCATAACTATTATGCAAACAAGTAATTGCTTTATTTTAAGGATATTTAGTTTACGAAAAGAAAATCGCTAATGCTTTCAAATTATTTTGATACATTAATTCTATCAATAGTTCAGGGTGTCTCGGAATTTATACCTGTAAGTTCCTCTGCACATTTAATTATATTATCAAAATTAAATGAGTTCCATTTAAGCTCACTGACAATAGATGTAAGTTTACACTTGGGTTCTCTTCTAGCAATAATATTTTATTTCAACAAAGATTTAATAAACCTGCTCAAAAATAGAAATTTGGCTCTATTAATAATTTTTGGTTCTGTGCCTTTGATAATTTTTGGGTATATTTTTTACGCAACTAATTTAATTATACATTTGAGAAACACTGAAGTAATTGCGTGGATGACATTAGTTTTTGGCATAATTTTATATTTTGCTGATAAAACAAAATTGGAAAAAAAAATTGATCGAGATCTAAATTTAAAAAATATATTAATTATTGGTATATTTCAAATACTAGCTTTAATTCCTGGAGTTAGTAGATCAGGAATTACAATTACTGCCGGGCGTATATTAAATTTTAATAGATATGAATCATCTAAAATTTCCTTTTATTTATCTATTCCAGCTTTAGCAGGTGCAAGTATTATAGGATTAAAAGATACTTTAGATCAAAATGTTCAATTTAATTCAATTGTTATTTTCTCAACGATTTGTTCATTTATTTTTTCTTATTTAACAATTAAATATTTTTTAATTTATGTAAAAAAATTTTCATTAAATATTTTTGTATATTATAGAATATTTCTTGCTCTGATGCTTTTTGCCATTATCTATAACTAATTTTTTTGTAACCAGGTAATATTTGAGAAATAATAACACCACATAAAATTAAAACACATCCAATAATATTATTTAAATTTAAAATCTGACTTAAAATAATCCACGCGGCAATAGTTGCAAAGACCCCCTCTAGAGAGAAAATAATTGCTGAAGGCGCAGGTGATATATTTTTTTGAGCAAAAATTTGTAATACAAATGCAACACCACCTGAAAGGACTCCTGCATAAAGAATTTGAATTTTTTGTTGAAGAATATTTGTTAAAATAAATTCTTCAAAGATAATTCCTAAAATCAAAGAACAAATTGATACTACAAAAGCTTGAATGACTCCAATTAAAATAGGCAAATCAAATATTTTTATTATTTTACCAATATAAATTATATGTAAACTCCAAAATAAAGCTCCAATTAAAACTAAACTATCTCCTAGTCGAATTGTAGAATTTTGAAAATTTGTAAGAAGATATCCACCAATAATGCAAAGCAAT
>CAJWKX010000015.1 GCA_913043015.1 uncultured Candidatus Pelagibacter sp.
TCATTTTCAATTTCTCTAAATTTTTCAAGCAGTTCTTTTTGTTCCCTGTTTAATGAAACCGGAACTTCTGTATTTACTTGAACGTAAAGATCTCCATTACCACTTCCTCTCATATATGGCATTCCTTTACCTTTCAATCTAAATTGTTTACCGGTTTGTGTGCCAGCAGGAATTTTAATTTTTGCTTTACCACCATCGATCGTAGGTATTTCTAAAGAAGTGCCCAAAGCTGCGTCAGCAATTGACATTGGGCATTCAAAAAACAAATTTTCATTTGATCTTTTAAATAAATCGTGTGAATAAACATTTATAAATAAGTACAAATCTCCATAACTTGCCCCTCTTGAACCTGCTTCACCTTTACCCGCAAGTCTTATTCTTGTGCCATCATCTACACCTTTTGGTATTGTAACTGATAATCTTTTTGATGCATGTTTTTTGCCTTGCCCTCCGCAATTGCTACATGGATGAGTTATCTCCTCACCACTTCCAGAACATTGAGGACAAGTTTGTTGAACCGTAAAAAACCCCTGGTTTGACCTTACTCTGCCATTTCCTCCACACATAGAACATGAATCAACATTATGTCCAGGTTTAGATCCACTACCTTTACAAGTATTACATTTTTCTGAGCTTGAAAATTTTATATCTTGTTTTTTTCCAATATAAGCTTCCTCAAGAGTGATAGATAAATCATATCTTAAATCTGATCCTCTTGAGTTTGAATTTCTTCTTCCTTTTTTATTATTAGAACCTCCAAAATCACTAAAAAAATCTTCAAAAATATCTGAAAATGATGATGAGAAATCAAAATTACCAAATCCTCCTTGTCTGCCACCGCCATTTTCAAAAGCAGCATGACCAAAGTTATCGTAATTTTGTTTTCTCTCTGTATTGGATAAAACATGATAGGCTTCTGAAGCTTCTTTAAATTTGTCTTCTGAAGCTTTATCGCCTTTATTTTTATCTGGGTGATATTTTACAGCAAGTTTTCTGTAGGCTGCTTTAATTTGATCTGGAGCAGCATCTTTACTTACACCCAAGACATCATAATAATCTCTTTTTGCCATAACTAATTATAGACAAATAGTTGCTAGCCTTAGGCGCTTTTTTCTTTGTTATCCTCTTTTACTTCTTCAAAGTCTGCATCAACAACATTGTCGTCTTTTTTTCCTTCTTCTTTATTTTTTGAAGCTTCATCAGGTTTTGTACTTTGTTGAGATTTATATATTGCTTCACCTAATTTCATTGATTTTTGAACTAAATCTTGTGTATTTTTCTTAATTTCTTCAACATCAGTTCCTTTTAAAGAATTTCTTAAGTTTGCTGCTGCAGTCTCAATTTCTTTTTTGTCTGTGTCAGAAACTTTACTACCATGTTCTTTTAAATTTTTCTCAGTTGAATGTAATAAAGTATCAGCTTGATTTCTTGCATCGACAGCTTCTCTCTTTTTCTTATCCGCTTCTTTATTGGCTTCTGCTTCTTTAACCATTTTATTAATATCTTCTTCACTTAAACCACCAGAAGCTTGAATTTGTATTTTTTGTTCTTTACCTGTTCCCTTGTCTTTTGCAGACACATTAACGATTCCGTTTGCATCTATATCAAAAGCTACTTCAATTTGAGGAACGCCTCTAGGAGCTGGAGCTATTCCAACTAGTTCAAAATTTCCAAGTAATTTATTATCTGTAGCCATTTCTCTTTCACCTTGTAGCACTCTAATTGAAACAGCCGGCTGACTGTCTTCTGCTGTTGAGAAAACCTGACTTTTCTTAGTTGGAATTGTTGTATTTTTATCAATTAATTTAGTGGATACACCACCCAAAGTTTCAATTCCTAACGATAAAGGTGTTACGTCAAGCAGAAGCACATCTTTTACATCTCCTTGTAATACACCTGCTTGAATAGCCGCACCCATTGCAACTACTTCATCTGGATTTACACTCTTGTTTGGTTCTTTTCCAAAGAAGTTTTTAACTTCCTCAATTACTTTTGGCATTCTAGTCATGCCACCAACTAAAATGACTTCATTAATGTCACCAGCAGACATATTTGCATCTTTTAATGCGGTTTTGCATGGTGGAATTGTTCTTGCAATTAAATCTTCAACTAAAGCTTCTAATTTTGCTCTAGTCATTTTTATATTAATATGTTTTGGACCAGTTTTATCTGCAGTTATGAAAGGCAAATTTATTTCGGTCTGTGTTGCAGATGACAATTCAATTTTTGCTTTTTCTGCTGCTTCTTTTAATCTCTGTAAAGCAAGTTTATCCGATTTTAAATCAATGCCATTTTCTTTTTTAAATTCATTTAATAAATAATCTACGATTGTGTTATCGAAATCTTCCCCACCCAAGAAAGTATCACCATTAGTTGATTTTACTTCAAATACGCCATCACCTAACTCTAAAATTGATACATCAAATGTACCACCACCAAGGTCATATACAGCAATTTTTTTGTTTATTTTTTTATCTAGTCCATAGGCCAAGGATGCAGCTGTTGGTTCATTTATAATTCTTAAAACTTCTAGTCCTGCAATTTTTCCAGCATCTTTAGTTGCTTGTCTTTGGGCATCATTAAAATATGCAGGAACTGTAATTACAGCTTTTGTAACTTCTTGACCAAGATATTTTTCCGCAGTTTCTTTCATTTTTTGTAAAACAAAAGCGGATATTTGAGAAGATGAATATTTTTTTCCTTTGGATTCAATCCAAGCATCTCCATTTTCAGCTTTAACAATTTTGAATGGAGCCGTCTCTATATCTTTTTTTACTGTTGGATCTTCAAAATTTCTTCCAATTAATCTTTTAACCGCAAATATTGTATTTTCAGGATTTGTAACTGCCTGTCTTTTTGCAGGTTGACCAATTAATTTTTCATCACCATCAGTAAAAGCCACTACTGAAGGAGTTGTTCTTGCACCTTCGGCATTTTCTAAAACCTTTGCCTGTGCACCTTCCATAATTGCTACACAAGAATTGGTTGTTCCTAAATCTATTCCTATTACTTTGCTCATATTTTTAATACCTCTTTCATATATGTGCTATTTTTTAATCTACAAGTCTCCTTAAAATTAATTTTCATCAGTTTTTGATTGATTTTTCTCTTCTTTTTTAACTTCTTCAGATTCTTCATCTTTTTTTGTTGGTTTTTTTGAAACTGCTACTAGAGATGGTCTTAGTAATCTATCTTTCATTATAAAGCCTTTCTGTATTTCTTGAACAATAGTTCCTGGTTCTTTATTTTCATCGTCAACTTCCATCATTGGTTGATGAAGGTTAGGATCTAGTTTTTGATCAATTGACTTTATTTCTTCAATATTATTTTTCTTTAATATTGAAATCATATCTTTATAGATAACATCTAAATGTTCAGTAGTTTTTTTGAGAGCTTCTGTATTTTTTAATTTTTCATCATTTTCTAATGATACTTTTGAACGTACAAGATTATCAATTAAGCTTAATGCTTCTCTAGCAAATGCAAATCCTCCATACTCAAAGGCATCATCTTTTTCTTTTTCAAATCTACGTCTTTGATTTTCCATTTCAGCGTAAGCTCTAATTAATTTATCTTCTAAATCTTTAATCTTGTCTTCAGAAGATAATTCATTTTTTTTTGATGAATCTTCTGCCTTATTTTCAGTTTGTTCTGATAATTTATCTTCTGTTTGTTTTGGTTTTTTTTCTAAATTTTCTTTTTTGATTCTTGAGCTTGAGTTTTCTTCTTTTTCCATATTATGCTATATGGTAAGAAAAACTGTAATTTCTAGATGTCAAAGAAAAAAATTTTAAAATTGCTAATCGGGTCAAATAATCAAGGTAAAATAAAGGAAATCAGAGACTTGCTTCCCAAAAATGTTTTAATTTATACTCCAAAAGATTTCAATGTAGAAAGTCCCAAGGAAATTGGCAGATCTTTTTTGGAAAATTCCCTCATTAAAGCCAAGTTTTTTTCAAAGAAAATTAAGATGGTTTGTTTAGCCGATGATTCGGGGCTTGAAATAGATGTTTTAAATGGAGCACCGGGCATTTATTCTGCAAGGTGGGGAGGAAAAAAAAATAATTTTAATTTAGCCATTAACAAGGTCTATAAGGAACTTAAAAAGATAGATGAAAATTGGTTTAAAAAAAAAATTACAGCAAAATTTATTTGTGCGTTGACTATTTACTGGCCAAATAATTTTGAAGTAAATGTAATTGGTAAAGTTGAAGGGACTATCTCAAAAACTAAAAAGGGAAATAATGGCTTTGGTTATGATCCTATATTTATACCCAAAAACAATAGATTAACTTTTGGTCAAATGAAACCATCTAAAAAATATAAAATTGATCATAGAATGAATGCTTTTAATAAAATTAAAAAATTTTTTTAAATTCTTCTTCTTTAGCTACATAAAAATTTAATAAATGACTAATCTTATTTTTATCAATTTCAAATACACCTATTTTTCCTTTAAATTTATTTTTTTTATAAAATATTTTTTCGTTTACAATGAAATTATTTTGGTAAATTAAATAATAAACTAAACCAACTAAATCGTAACTTAGGAAAGATATTTGATTAGGGAATTTTTGATAAATATTAAAATATATTGATACAAATTCATCATAATTTTCTTTGTTGATAGATGGAAAATAGATTGGTTGTAAAGATATTTCTTTTAATAATGATTCATCAAACCATTGATTAAGACAAATATAATGAACTCTTTTAGATGATATATCTGTATATAATAACGATGTTGCAACACTTTTTAAGCTTTCATCAAAGTCAGCAATTATAACTGAGTCAAAATTAATTCCTCCAAATGTATCTTGTTTTTCTAAGTCTGCTATTTTTTTTTCTTTATTAATTTCATTTGAATTTTTTAAACTTTTTATTTCATTTTCTAATCTTTGTTTTCTTTGAGAATATTTTGTAAGCTTTTCAATTTGCGCAGTTAAGAGTATTGGGTTTGTATCATAAATAAAAGTATCTTTTAATTTTATTTTGGTTTTAGAAATTGCTTCTTCTATTTCATTTTTAAAATCAGAATTTGGAATAAGAAAAATGCTTCTTTGAATGTCATATAATTTTTGGAATTTAATGATTGTATTTATCTGTGATATAGCGTTTATCCCTGCACTAATTACATTTTTAGGATTGTTAGTTATTTTATTTGTTAAAGATAAAAAAATTACTTCATTCAATTCCTCTAAATAAATTAAATTTTTATTAAATACTGGCCCTATAATTATTTTCACTCCAAGTTCATGGAGTTCTTTTGCTACTCTTAAAGTTATTTCAGGATTAGATTTTGTATCTCGAGGAAGTATTTCTATTTTAGAATTATCAATCTTGTTAATTGCAAGTCGAGTAGAATTTACAATTGATCTTCCAATTTCTTTGTATTCACCCGAGAGAGGAACAATAAGACCTATTTTAATTTTTTCCTGAGCAATACTTCTTTGAGTATCTAAAAACAAACTTATAAAAATAAAAAGAATAAATTGAATAATTATCTTCATTTTAATGTTATTATTATAATCTATAAAATTAATGAATCTACAATCAGACATAAATATAAATAATATAAAAAAAGGCTTATATGTTGTTTCAACTCCAATTGGAAATCTAGGAGATATTACACACCGAGCCTTAGAAATCTTAAGAAAATCTAATTATATTTTATGTGAAGATACAAGAGTTTCAAAGAAATTGCTTTCAAAATACAATATAAATTCAAATTTAATTTCAAATCATAAATTTAATGAAAAAAAAAATGTTCAAAAAATTTTAGAAATATTAAAAACAGGTAAAATAGTTTCATTAATTTCAGATGCGGGTACCCCGGCAATTTCTGATCCTGGAAGAATACTTGTAAACGAATGTGTGAAAAATGAGATCAATGTATATCCATGTCCAGGACCATCAGCAGTTTCTGCTGCAGTTTCTATTAGTGGTTTTTCTGACCAATATTATTTTTATGGTTTTTTTCCTGAAAAAAAAGCAGAAATTCACAAAGATTTAAAAATTTTATCTGAATTAAACTGTTCAATTGTTTTTTTTGTTGCAGCAAAAAAAATTAATAGAGTCATTGAACCTATTAAAAATTATTTTTCAGATAGAGAAATAGTTATATGTAAAGAAATTTCAAAATTTTATGAAGAATATTATCGAAATAAGGTAAGAAAGCTTAAATTTTTCGAGAAATCGCTTAAAGGAGAGATAACATTAGTAATTTCTGAAAAAAAAAATAAAAAAAATATTTCGAATTCTCTTAACGAATCAGATAAAAAATTAATTAATAAATTAATTAAAAAATTTAGCGTTAAAGATATTACCAATTTAATAAATGAAGGAAAAAATATATCAAAAAAAGAAATATATAATTATTGTTTAAAGTTAAAAAATGAAGATTAAATTATTACAAATATTTTTTATTATATTTGTCCTTAATGGTTGTGTAGGAGCTGCTTCAAAAGGTGTTTTCGGCACAGGTGTAAGTGTTGCTATAGATCCAAGATCATTAGGTACACAAATTGATGACTCAATAATGGATAAAAATTTAACAGCAAGGTTATTAATTATGAATAAAAATTATTTTTTATCAGTTAAAACTAAGGTTTTAGATGGTAGAATATTTGTTACAGGCAAGGTAGATGAGCCTGAGGAAAAATTAAAAATAACAAAATTAGCTTGGGAAACTGATGGTGTGAGATCAGTTAAAAATGATTTAAAAATTAAAGAAAAATTTAACTTTAAACAATCTGCCAAAGATTTATTAATAACTTCACAATTAAGAACAGCCTTGGTATTTAACAAGCAAATTAAATCAACGAATTACAATATAGATACCTATAAAAAGAAAATATATGTTTATGGAATTGCTCATTCAAAAGATGAAAAAGAAGAAGTTATAAGTGAGGCTAAACAAATTCTTGATGTAGAAGATGTAGTGGTAAGTATTCTTTTAGTAGATGATTTAAGAATTAAAAAAAATTAATTTTTTTTAGTATAATCAATAACACCGGCAGAATAGGCAGCTACTGAAGCCAAATTTAAAATATCTGATGTAGAAGATCTCAAGGGAGCTATTTCTATAGCTTGGCCGAGTCCGATTAACAAAGGTCCAATAACTTTTGCTCCACCCAATGTTTTCATTATCTTGTAAGAAATAGCTGCACTATGTTGACCTGGCATAATTAATATATTTGCATTTCCTACAATTCCTGAAAAAGGATAAAGTTCTTTGTATTCCTCATCTAAAGCCACATCGGGTTGCATATCACCATCAAACTGAAAATCGACTTTTTTATCTTGTAATATTTCTACAGCGTCTCTTATATGTTTTGTTCTACTAGTTACCGGTTGACCAAAAGTTGAATGAGATAAAAAAGCAACTTTTGGATTGAAACCAAATAATCTTACTACTCTTGCTGCTGATATCGCTATTTCCGAAAGTTGTTCTGAACTTGGGTACTCATGCACACTTGTATCTCCAATAAATACTGTTCTTCCTTTATTTACAACCATGTTTAGACCAAACATTATTTCTCCAGGTCTTGCATCAATAACTTTATTAATTTTTTCCAATGATTGTGCATATCTTCTTGTATTTCCTGTTACCATAGCATCCGCATCACCACATGAGACCATGCAAGCTCCCCAAACTACTCTATCATTTCTGACCATCCTATCACAATCTCTTTCAAGAAAACCATGTTCTTTGTGTAATTTTTTAAATATAAAATTTACATATTTTTGTCTTTTTTCTTTTATTGTTGAATTAATAATTTCAATATTAAAGTTTTCACTGAATCCAATTTCTTTTAATCTTTCTTTAACCTTTGTTTCTTTAGCAATGATTACTGGAATTCCTAATCCACTATTTTTAAATGCAATTGCTGCTTTAAGTGTATTTTCATCTTCGCCATCAGCAAAAACAACTTTCTTTTGAGTTTTTTTAATTTGAGAATTAATACCTTGCATTATAGTCACTGAAGGGTCTAATCTTTGCTTCAATTGTTCTGTGTAGATTTCAAAGTTTTCAATTTTTTTTCTAGCCACTCCACTTTTAATGGCTGCTTTTGCTACAGCCACCGGAATTACACTTATTAGCCTTGGATCAAATGTAGAAGGAATAATATATTCTTTACCATATTTTGGTCTTTCACCCCCCATTACAGCTACAACTTCGTCGGGAACTCTTTTTCTTGCTAATGCTGCAATTGCATTGACTGCAGCTACTTTCATTTCTTCGTTAATTGTTTTAGCTCTTACATCTAATGCTCCTCTAAAAATATATGGAAATCCAATCAAGTTATTTACTTGATTTGGATAATCTGATCTTCCAGTAGCAATGATTGCATCGCTTCTTACTTCTTCAACTTCTTCTGGTGTAATTTCTGGGTCAGGATTAGCACAAGCAAAAATAATTGGTTTTTTTGCCATTTTTTTTACCATCTCTTTTTTCAAGATATTTGGAGAAGATAATCCTAAAAATACATCAGCACCCTTTATTGCATCATTCAGATTTCTATGTCTTGTTTCAATTGCGTAAACAGATTTCCATTTATTCAAATTATTTCTCTTTTTATGAATAACTCCTTTTCTGTCCAACATAGTAATATTTTTTTTTAAGACACCATTATTTATCAATAAATTTGTACATGCCATTGCAGAAGCTCCAGCACCATTTACAACAACTTTAATTTTTTTTATGTCTTTTTTTGCAATATCAATCGCATTAATTAAAGCTGCACAAGTTATTATTGCGGTTCCATGTTGGTCATCGTGGAAAACTGGTATGTTTAAAATTTTTTTAAGTTTTTCTTCAATTACAAAACAGTCAGGTGCAGCAATATCTTCTAAGTTAATCCCTCCAAAACTAACTGCAAAATTTTTAATACTATTAACTATTTCGTCAGGATCAAAAGAATCTATTTCAAGGTCAATAGCATCAATATCAGCAAATCTTTTAAATAGAACTGCTTTTCCTTCCATAACCGGTTTAGAGGCTATCGCTCCTAGATTGCCCAATCCTAAAATTGCAGAACCATTGCTAATTACAGCTACTAAATTTCCTTTAGTGGTATAGTCATAAGCAAACTCAGGATTTTCTGCTATTGCTTTAACTGGTGCAGCAACACCAGGAGAATAAGCTAAAGCTAAATCTCTTTTGGTTGTCATTGGTTTTGAAGAGATAATCTCTATCTTTCCTGATTTTTTTGAGCTATGAAATTCTAAAGCTTCTTTATCGGAATAGTGTTCAGTTTTATTTTTCTTCATTTAATGTAATTAGATATACAAATAGAGCAAATTTAAGACTAATATGATTTATGAATTTAATTAAGTCAACCAGCACATTTAGTTTCTTTACTTTAATTAGCAGAATACTTGGATATTTAAGGGATGTTTTAATAGCTATTTACCTTGGTTCTGGCCCTTTAGCAGACGCTTTCTTTGTAGCATTTAGAATTCCAAATACTTTCAGGAGGTTATTTTCTGAGGGAACTTTTAATGCTGCATTTGTTCCAAGTTATTCTTCAGAATTAGGGGCTAAAAAAAAGAAGGGAGAAATATTTGCTAACAAAGTATTAAATATTTTAATAATTAGTTTATTTTTATTAGTTTTAATTATTGAAGTATTAATGCCAGGTTTTATATTTGTTATTGCTCCTGGTTTTAGTGAAAATTCAGAAAAATTAGAATTAGCAATAAATTTAACAAGAATTACATTTCCTTTCTTATTTTTTGTAAGTTTATCATCCTTTTTTTCAGCAATATTAAATTCTCATAATAAGTATGCAGCCGCAGCAGCTGCACCAATCGTACTAAATATATTATTAATTTTAGTTCTTCTTTATGCAAATTATCTAGCCGATCAACTTGTTTATTATTTATCTTATGCAGTAACTATAGCGGGTATTGTTCAATTAATTTTTCTTATTTTTTTTGTAAAAAAATTTTTTTCTCCTATAATTTCGTTTAATTTTAAAATAGATAAAAAGATTAAATTATTTTTTAATAAACTTTTGCCAAGCATATTTTCATCTGGTGTAACTCAAATAAATATTCTTGTAGGAACAATTATTGCCTCTTTTCAAGCTAGTGCCGTATCATATCTTTATTATGCTGATAGAATTTACCAAATCAATCTGGCGATAGCAGGTATTGCAATAGGAACTGTCGTTCTACCAAACCTAAGCAAATTTATTCAAGCAAAAAATAAAATTAAAATCGACTTTATTCAAAACAAAGCTCTTGAATTTAGTTTATTTTTGAGTCTACCAGCATCAGTTTCATTATTGATAGCATCAGAAGAAATTACCTCTTCATTATTTGGATATGGTTCATTTGATGAATTAAGTGTAAAAAATTCTGCATTAGCCTTATTTTATTTTGCTTTAGGTCTTCCAGCTTTTTCTATAATTAAAGTATTTTCTAGTTTTTTGTTTGCAAGACATAATACTAAAGTTCCATTTTATTTTTCTTTAATTTCTGTAATTTTAAATGCATTCATCAGTATATATTTTTTCAATACAATTGGATTTATTATAATTCCGATAGCAACAACTATTTCATCATGGTTCAATGCCTTACTTTTATTTATATTCTTAAATAGTAGAAAATATTACTCATTTGACTCATTATTTTTATCTATATTTCCAAGAATAATTTTATCAACTTTTCTAATGGGATATATCTTTAATTATTTAATAATTTTTTTTAATGAAAAATTAACTTATTATAATGAATATAAATTAGTTTATTTAATCTTGATTGTTTTGTTCACTTTTATAATTTACATAGTAATTTCAATTTTGACTAAAGCTTTTAAAATAGGTGATATTAAATTAAGGTATTAGATTGAATGAGTAAAAAAATATTTTCTGGCGTACAACCAAGCGGCAACCTTCATTTAGGAAATTATATTGGTGCAATAAAAAATTTTGTAGATCTTCAAAATCAAAAAGATAATCAATGCATTTATTGTGTTGTTGATTTACATGCGATTACTTTTAAACAAGATCCTAAAACGCTTAAAGATAATATTAGAGAAACAACGGCTGTTTTTTTGGCAAGTGGAATTGACCCTAAAAAGAGCATTATATTTAATCAATCATTAGTTCCAGCTCACGCTGAAGGATCTTGGATTTTAGGATGTGTTGCTCGGATGGGATGGTTAAACAGAATGACACAGTTTAAAGAAAAAGCCGGCAAAGATAAGGAAAAAGCTAGCGTTGGTTTATATATCTATCCAGTATTAATGACGGCAGATATTTTATTGTACGATGCCACTCATGTTCCTGTAGGCGAA
Organism: uncultured Candidatus Pelagibacter sp.; assembly: GCA_913043015.1. GTDB lineage: Bacteria > Pseudomonadota > Alphaproteobacteria > Pelagibacterales > Pelagibacteraceae > Pelagibacter. Next base: position 11,306 of record CAJWKX010000015.1, read on the forward strand.
GATCAAAAACAACATTTAGAACTATCCAGAGATATTGCTCAAAAATTTAATTTAGATTTTAATGTACCAAATTTTCTTAAAGCTCCAGAACCACTAATTCAAAAATATTTTTCAAGAATAATGAGTTTGAAAGATGGAACTAAAAAAATGAGCAAGTCTGATCCTTCGGATTTTAGCAGAATAAATTTAAATGATACTAAAGATCAGATAGCTAATAAAATTAAGAAAGCAAAGACAGATAGTCTACCTATGCCTAGTTATGTTGAAGAATTTGCAAAAAGATCAGAAGCAGAAAATCTTTTTGGAATATATTCCAGTCTAAATAATCAAAGTTTAGAAAAATCAATTGATGAATTTAATGGAAAAAATTTTTTAGATTTTAAAAAAAAACTTGCCGATCTTGTTGTAGAAAAAATTTCTCCCATATCTTTAGAAATAAATAAATTGCAAAAAGACAATAACTTCATAGATTCCATACTTAAAGAAGGCGGTGAAAAAGCAAATGCATATGCCTCAAAAAAAGTTAATGAAATGAAGAAAATTATTGGTTTTTAATAACAATTACTAATTACTTGTTTAAATTATTTTTTCTGTAATTATATAAGTATTATGTTTGTACAAACACAAAATACACCAAACCCAAATTCACTAAAGTTTATACCAGGAAAGAAAGTTTCAAATGATGGACCTGTTGAAATTACTGACAAAAGCAAATCAAAAAATGAACTTGTAAAAAATATTTTATCTATGAATGGTGTAACTGGAATTTTCCTTGGCGAAGATTTTTTATCAGTAAATAAAGATGAAAAAACTGAATGGAATGATTTAAAGCATATAATTATCTCTTTTATTAATGATTATTATTCGAACGGAAACAAAATAGTTATCGAGAACAATAAAACTAGTTCTTCAAAAATTGAATTGTCAGAAATTGAAAAAAAAATAATTAAAATTTTAGAAACAAAAATTCGACCTGCGGTTGCAAGAGACGGTGGAGATATTAGATTTAAAGAATATAATAATGGAATTGTTACCGTTCAATTACAAGGAAGCTGCTCAGGATGTCCAAGTTCAACAATGACTTTAAAGCAGGGTGTACAAAATCTTTTATGTCATTATATTCCTGAAATTAAAGAAGTAATAGCAATCTAGAATTTTTAAAGAATGGTATATTAAGTAAATTATGGCCGCAAAGAAAAAATTATATGTATCTAGAATTAAAAAAATTCTTTTAAAAAATGGATATAAAATTTACAAGGGCCAAACAAAATCAATTCATAAAGATCTTAAAAGTTTTTATTATACGACTATTGTAGGTATTTTTTTAGTATCTTTCTTTTCTTTAACACCAAAAGCACTATTGTTCACTTCTAAAATATTTTCTGATCCAGTGATAGTTGAAAATACCTCCAAAATGGACTTTGAAAGAATTTTAAACGGAAAAAAAGAATTAGATTTAAAATCTGAAGAAAAAGAAAAAATTTCTTTTAAAGATATGTATTCTGACATTGAAAAAGATTTTGATGATTTTCCAAGTGATATTGTAAGATTTAGTGCTCCAACACTTGACCAGTTATTTAAGGATACGAAATATAGTTTAAAGGAAGTAAGAAAAACTAAATTAGTAAATCCAGGAAATTCAATCAATCTTTTACCTAAAGAAATTAAACAAATTGAAAACACTAAAAAGAGAAAAGAATTTTTTATACGAATTGTTTTACCATTAATTTTAGAAGAAAATTATTTGATTAGATTAGATAGAAAAAAATTGTTTGTAATTTTGAATAAAAATAACAACACAGAATCTGAAAAAAAGTGGTTAAAAAGCAAATTTAAAAAGTACGGTGTAGTTAATCGAGATTTTACCACTTTAAAAATAAGAATGGATGAAATACCACCATCTTTAGCGATAGCTCAAGCAGCAAAAGAAACTGGCTGGGGAACTTCAAGATTTGCTTTGGAAGGTAATGCATTGTTTGGCCAGTGGACATGGTCAGGAGAAGGTATAAAACCTGCATCAGCAGATAGTGATTCAAAACATAAAGTTATGAAATTTAAAGTACTTCAAGCTTCGGTTAGAGCTTATCAGAGAAACCTAAATACTCATTCTAGTTATAGAAAATTTAGAAAAGCAAGAGCAATACAAAGAGATAATGATGGAAAATTAAATAGTTTAGGATTAGTTAAATATCTTGATAAATATGCAGAAACAGGAAAAGAATATACTGTGATT
>CAJWKX010000016.1 GCA_913043015.1 uncultured Candidatus Pelagibacter sp.
AATTTCTTTTTCATTAAAAGATATATTTTTAATAAGTTTTGTTTTTAACCTGTTGCTCTGTCTAGTTCCGATATTTATTGTAGTAACTCCATAGTATGGAGCTCCCATAATGCCTGAGCTAGAGTTACCTATTATAAATTTTGAATTTTTTAATAAAGTCAAGTAATACTCAAATCTTATTGATGGAAAAATTTTAAATTTATTATTATTTTTTAGTTTATGTATTTCCTTCAAAATTATTTCCGATCCAAGATCATTATTAGGAAATATTATTATATAATTTAAATTTGTTTTTACCAAAGCTGAAAAAAAAATTTCCGACTCTCTTTTTAAATTTTTTATATTTGTTGTTACAGGATGAATGATCGATATACCAAAATTATTAAATCTAATATTATATCTTTTTCTTGCTGACTCAATTTTTGGTAAATCTTTATTAAGGATTAGATCTACATCGGGTGATCCTACTTCAAAAATATATCTTTTATTTTCTCCCATTTGTATCAATCTTTTTCTAGCTGTTTTATTAGAAACTAAATGTAAGTGTGATATTTTTGAAATAGAGTGTCTTAACATTTCATCTACTGTTCCACTAACTTCGCCACCTTCAATGTGAGCAACCAAAAAATTATTAAGAAGAGAGGATAAAGCACAAGCCAAAGGTTCTATCCTATCTCCATGAACAATCACTAAATCGGGGTTATATCTAATTAAGAAAGGTGAAAATCCCCTCATTGTACTCATTAAAATCTCATCCATTCTCATGTTTTTTGTTTGATTACTATATCGATAAATTCCATTAATTTTATCTTTTTCTATTTCTTCATAAGTTGATCCGTATCGTTTCATATTATGCATTCCCGATACAAATACTCTAGAAATGAAACTATTATTTTTTTGGATGTTAATAATTAATGATTTTAACTTTCCATAATCTGCTCTTGTACATGTTACAAATAATATTTTTTTTTTCATTTAATGTATTTTTTCTTAATAAGATGATTTTTTTTAATATATTTTTTTGCCTTTCTTCCAATTAAACTATAAATTTTATATGATAGAAAGTCTCCAGTACCCGGTCTTTTTGTTGTAAGGTTTTTCCAACTTAAAACCTCATTTTTATTTATATCTTTTTTTGATACAACGGAATGAAAGGCAAATCTTCTACTTTTGTCCTCCTCGGATATTATTTCTTTGTTAGAGCTAAAGGCTTCATGAATTTTGATTGAAGCGGCAAGCAAATCTTTTAACTCCGTTTTGTCCATCGAGCAAATGATATCTGGACCTTTTCTATTTTTGTCTATAATAAAATGTTTCTCAATAATTTTTGCACCCAAAGCCAAGGCAGCTATTGGAATAGTGTTCCCAATTGAGTGATCAGAGTATCCTATAATTGAACTTTTAAAAGTTTTAATCATTTTATTTAGTCGGCCAAGTCTTATATATTTGTAGTCTACAGGATATAAATTTATACAGTGAAGGATTGCATGAGGAATTTTATGTTTTTTTACAATCCTGATCGTTTTTTTTACTGTTTCAAGACTGTTCATACCAGTACTTATAATCATTGGTTTTTTAAAGGAACAAACATATTTAATAAATGGAATATTGTTACATTCTCCAGAGCCAATTTTAAAAATTTTTAGATTATTATCATTTAACCATTTTGCTGCTTTATAAGAAAAAGGGGTCGCAATATAGATTAATTTTTTTTTCTCTATATATTCTTTTAGTTTTTTTTCATCTTTTAAAGATAAGGAATTACTTTTAATTACTTCGTAAATATTTGTATTGGAGTTTCCAGGTTTAATTCTTTTGGCTTCCTCACTCATCTCTTCATCGGGTAAATGTATTTGTACCTTCACAGCTTCCGCTCCAGATTTTTTTGCACTATTAACAATGCTCTTTGCGATTTTTAGAGATCCAAAATGATTTATGCCTATCTCAGCAACTATCAAAGGTTTTGAATTTTTAGAAATAATTCTTTTTCCTATCTTAATCATTATTTGTTTTTTAATTTTTTTTTTATTTGTGATGCAAGGCTAATATGATCTAATTTGTGATATTTAAGAACCTCTTCTGGGGTCCCACAAGCAGGAAATTCGCTTGGACCAAATTTTTGTAAAACTTGATTATTTAAAATTTTATTATTCATCATAAAAGATATTATTAAATCAGAAAATCCTCCATTAATGTTATGGTCTTCCAAAAAAAATAAATGTTTTATTTTTCCTATTGTTTTTTTTAACCATTTTTTGTCAAAACTGTTAATGCATGGCATATTAATTAACTTCAGTTTAATCTTTTGTTTTAATAATATTTGATATGCTTTGTATGCTTGATTTATCATTGTTTGACCATACGAAAAAATAATTCCATCAGAGCCCTTTGTCATTACTGAACCTTTGTTAGGTTTAAAATTATAGTTTTTTGGCAGACTTAATGAACCTGTGGGTGGTGGGCCAATTGAAAGTCTTATTGCACAATTATTTCTCTCTATATTTATACAATATTTTAAAATTTTTCTTGTCTCTAAAAAGTTATATGGATGATAAATTTTCATATTTGGAATGCTAGATAAAAGAGATATATCCCTTAAACTTTGATGAGATTTTCCTGCCCCGGCAGGTAAAATGCCGGCGTATAAGCACATATATATAATTTTAGTATTTTCAGTAGAATTATTATAAATTTGTTCATTTGCTCTTGCTGTTAAAAAAGATGCAAAAGAATTTACGACTGGAAGAAGTCCCATTAATGCTAGACCTCCAGCCATAGAAACCATATCTTGTTCTGCAATTCCATTTTGAATAAATCTTTTCGGAAATTTTTTTGCAAATTTGAACAAATTTACATCATCAGAAAGATCTGCATCTAACAGAATAATTTCCTTTTTTTTTTCTGCTTGCTTAATTAAACAATCTGTAAATGAGTTGGTAATCCAATTATTTTTTTTTTTAGAATTATTCATTTAATGAATTTCAATCAAATTATTATTTGATTTTGTTTCATTCTTTTTATTTATATTAATAAATTTGGGAAAAGGTAATAATTTTTCACTAAATTTTAACTTTATCTTTTTAATCAACTCTTCCTGGGCTAAGCCAAAATCTTTGTTATTTGGTGCACCAGCATGCCAGGTATAATTTTTTTGTTTTCTCATAATTTTGGTATGTTCCATGAAAGAAATTCCTTTACCCTTAATTGTATCTGCAATCAAAAGTTTTGGTTTATTTTTTATTTTAGAAAATTTGTTAAAGACCTTATTTAATTTTTTAAAATTATGTCCATCACATCTACGAACATACCATCCAAAAGTTTCAATTTTTTTTTTTAAATTTTTTAAATCAATAATTTTTTTGACAAATTGACTGCTTTGAATTTTATTATGATCTATTATTACGATTATCTCATTTAAACGTTGATGACTTATCGTTTGTAAGGCCTCAAATATTTGTCCTTCTTGAAATTCCCCATCTCCAGTAACGACTACTACTTTTCCTTTTTTTCCTAAATATTTTTTTGCCCATAAAATGCCTTTAGCTTTAGATAGTCCCATTCCTAATGAGCCCGTGTTAGCATCTATGCCTGGTACCGAAATATCTGGATGGCCATCCAATCCTCCAATTTTTCTCAATTTTAAAATTTTGTTAAAGTTAATTATTCCAAGAGAATATAAAACGCTGTATAGGGCCGGGACATCATGACCTTTTGATGAAAAAAAAATATTTCTAAATTTTTTTTTTATATCTTTTTTATATGTCTTGAATTGGAAAAATTTTACCCATATAAAAATATCAATAGCACTTAGGCTTGTTCCAATATGGCCGGATCCAGCTTTTTTAATTATTGAAATTGTATTTAATCTGTTAACCAACGCAAGGAGTTCAGCCTTTACATAATCATTAATTTTCAAATTTATAATTTTGTTAATTTCTCTATAAGAAACAAAAAGTATCTCTGAACTCATTTATTTTTTTTTTTAAAATAATTTGGATTTGACCAATCAATGTGCGAAAGGTCAGGAATAATCTCTATTTTTTTCATAAACCAAAAGAATTTGCCAGACGGTCCTGTTTTTGAAAGGGATGATAAATATTTTATAGTTGGCATTGATAATGAAGTTGACAACTTATTTTTAGGAAACATTTCCGTTTTACAGGGACCGGGACTCATCGTATTAACTTTAATATTATAATTTTTTATTTCTTTAGATAGTGTTTTTGCCAAAGTATTTAATGCAGCTTTAGATGCACTGTAAGCGGAGAATGTCTCAGTACAATTTGTTGAACCTCCAGACGAGATATTGATAATTCTTCCATAGTTTTTTTTTTTCATTATTTTCAATGTTTCCCTTAAAAAAATTACAGGAGCAAATAAGTTTACTTCAAATATTTTTTTTAGATCATTATAATTAATATTTTCAATTTCTGATTGCCGTGTTATTCCCGCATTATTTATTAAGACATCAATTTTCCCAAATATTTTAACAGTTTTTTTTATGAATTTTATTATGGCCTTTTCATTAGAAACATCTACTTTTTGAAAAAAAACTTTTGCTTTGTGCTTTCGAATTTTTTTTAACTTAAATAATCTTCTAGCACATATTGAAACGTTTGCATTTTCTTTAATAAATTCTTTGGTTATTTTATTCCCTAAGCCAGAGCTTGCACCTGTGATAACAATAACCTTATCTTCAAATAATTTTGTTGTTTTTTTTACCAAGCCGTCCACCCACCATCAATAACCAAATTTGAGCCAGACATATATTTTGACGCATCACTTGCCAAAAATAATATTGATCCATTGTAATCTGACCAGTTAGCCATCCTGCCAAGTGGAACTTTCTTTATATATTTTTTAACAAACTTTTTTTCTTGAAAATCATAAATTCCTCCAGGAGTTAAAGAATTAGCCCTTATTCCAAATTTTCCACAAGTTGTAGCTAAATATTTCATCAATCCAAGCAAACCACTTTTTGTTGAAGTATAAGAAACTGGCGTTGTTAAGGAATATTTTCCACCATAAATGTTTCTCTTATTTGTTAAATTCTCATAAATACTTAGATCAGGTCCGACTATACCATAGGTAGATAATACAATAATTATATTGCCAGAAATTTTTTTTTTTTTAAAGTGATTTATCATTAACTGGCAAGATAAAAAAGCTCCTGTTAAATTTGTTTTTAAAACTTTTTCCCATGTATTCAGATTATATTCTTCAAAGACTTGATAATAATTTTTCGGTTTTGAATAGACATTATAAATTAATACATCCAATTTTTTTTCTTTTTTTATTATTTTCTTAAGATTATTTGAAATACTTTTTTTTAAATCTACATTACATTTTTGAAAAATAATATTTTCATTATTTATTTTTTTTTTATTTTTATCTAATAAATAAACTTTTGCACCAGCGTTCGATAATATTTGAGAAAAATTTAGTCCTAAATTTCCAGTTCCTCCAAAAATTAGCACTTTTTTATTTTTCATTGAAAAAATTTTTTTATAATCAAAATTATTTTTTTTACTTTTTGTCATATTTTATTACTTTTATTTAAATAATAATAAATTCTATCAATATCATCGCTGGTATCAATATCTATTGATCTTTCCACAGGAGTTTTGAAAATCAGTGTTTTTTTTGGAATCCTTTTTTTCTCTGAAAAAATAGCATGTCTGGAATAAATCCATACTATAGTATTGATTTCGTAAACTTTTGAAACCTCCTGTCGTGTTCCAGGATTTTTTTCAGGGTTTTTACATAATCTATAATATTTTTCCTTCTTTTCTACAATACTAAAGTATGGATTGTGTTGTGCTTCATGAACAGATAATAAAAGGTTTGGCTTTTTTTTGTTAAAAATTTTTATTGCCCTTTGAATATCTTCCATAGTTCTTAATGGTGACGTAGGATCAAAAATTACAAGTTTTGATATTTTTTTTTTCTTTGTTTTTTCATAAAAAGTAACTGCATTCTTTATTACAGACAACATAGTGGTATTGTTTTTTGATAAACTTTTTTTTCTCTTTAGTTTTATTAGTTTTTTATTTTTCTTTATTAAATTCAAAATTTTATTACTGTCCGTTGATAAAATTACATTATCTATAGCAGAGCATTTTATAGCTAATTTGAGAGCAGTTTTTGTTATTGTTTGATTTTGAATTTTTATTAGATTTTTTTTTTTTAAACCAACAGACCCTTTTCTTGCCGCAATAAGTCCTAACGTAATACCTTTATTTTTATGGAGCAAACAACTCCTATTGCTTTGAATCATCTATTTAACATTTATTTTTTAGCGTTTGTAACAAGAAATATTTAGTTGTTCAATTACTGAACATTGCTGCTGTACTTTTTGATAATCCAACATTACAATCATCCTAGTATTTAGTAGTTAATTTAAGGTATTTGCTGTAAACATAATATAAAAAATACGAAAGCAACCAATATAGAAGAAAAATGGGAATAAAAGTTTTTTTTATCTATCCAAATACATTTGGGATGAACATGTTGCCTCCAGCAATTGCTCTATTCTCGGCTATATTAAAAAAAAGGGGACATAAAACAGAAATTTTCGATACAACTTATTACTCCGTTGATCACGATATGGATTCGGACGGACGTAAAATGGAAAAACTACAAATTGTTCCTTATAACATGGCAAAGAGAGGTATAAGATTAAAAACTTCTGACTGGAAAAAAGACGTAAAAGAAAAAATTAGAAAATTTGAACCTGATTTAATAGCACTTTCCGTAACAGAAGATATGTGGAATTTGGGTGTAAAAATTTTACATGAAATAAAAGATTACAAAAAGGAAAAAAATATTCCAGTTATAGCAGGAGGTGTATTTTCTACTTTTGCTCCTGAAATAGTTAGTAAAGAAGAGCTTGTAGATTTGGCTTGTGTTGGAGAAGGTGAAAATGCGCTGATAGATCTTTGTGACAAAATCCAAAATAATGAAGATTATACATCTCTTACCAATTGTTGGATTAAAAAAGATGGAAAGGTAATTAAAAAAAATACGATATCTAATCCTGTAGATGTAAATCAAAATCCAATTCTTGACATAGGATTGTTTGAAAGAAATAGGCTTTATAGACCCATGGGCGGTACAGTGTACAAGATGTTTCCGGTTGAGACAATTAGAGGATGTCCTTTTAAATGTCGATACTGCAATTCACCAGATCAAGAAAGACTTTATAAGCAGCAAACCGGAGCAAGTTTTTTTAGAAAAAAGAGAATGGATTTAGTTTCAAAAGAATTGAAGCATTTTAAAGAGGATTTGGGAGTCGAGTACCTCTATTTTTGGGCTGACACTTTTTTAGCTATGAACAAGAAAGAGTTTGAAGAGTTTTGCGATGTATATTCTGAGATAAAACTTCCATTTTGGATAGAAACTAGACCAGAAACAGTCAATGATTACAATATAAAAAAATTGTCGGAAGTTGGACTTGATAGAATATCTTTTGGAGTTGAACATGGAAATGAAAAATTTAGAAGAGAAGTTCTTGATAGAAGATGGAAAAATGAAGAGATTATTAAATCGCTTAAAGTGCCACATAAATATGGAGTAAAGTTCAGTGTAAACAATATAACAGGATTTCCATACGAAACTAAGAAGTTAGCATTTGATAGCATAGAACTTAATAGACATATTGAATCTGATAATCAAAATATATTTACTTTTGTTCCTTTTCACGGAACACCACTTAGAAAAACTTGTGAGGATTTAGGACTTATTAAACCTGAAACAGTAACAACATGTGTTACTACTGATGACACTCAGATAAATATGCCCCAATACCCACCTCATGAAATTAAAGAAGTAATAAGAACCTTTAATTTATATGTGAAGTTTCCAAAAAACAGATGGAAAGAAATTGAAAGAGCTGAAAAAGAGGATGATGAAGGAAATAGAATATACAAAAATTTAAAAGAGGAATTTTTAGAAAAATATATGCCTAAACCCAATGCTAACCCACGTGGTGATTTAGGAGATTTTGATTTTCACTCAAAATCTAATGTTGATTTATCAAAAAGTGCCCACCAGGATGAGATGGCGTAGTTAATAATTATTTTTGAAATATAATAATTAATAAGGCGAATGTACTTTTCAAAAAATAATAATTTTTTTCATGGCATTATGTTTCATCATTTTCACGATGATAAAATACATAAAAGAGGGCAAGGCTCAATTTCACAACGTGATTTTTGTAGACTAATCAGATTTCTTGGTAGGAAAAATATACTCAGCGCTGATGAGTTTTTATTAAGGTATAAAGAAAATAAGTTAACAAATAAAAGTTTGTGTTTAACTTTTGATGATGCCCTGAGATGTCAATACGATATCGCCTTGCCTGTGATTGAAGATTTAAATATCAAGGCATTTTTTTTTATTTATTCGTCAATTTTTGTTAAAGATCCTGATTTATTTGAGGTTTATAGATATTTCAGAATGAACTACTTCAAAAATATTGAAGAATTTTATAAAGATTTCTTCAAAGTTTACGGCGAAAATTTAAACAATTATTTTAATGAAAAGAAAAATATAATTAAGAAAACAAAACAAGAGTTTCCGTTCTATTCATTGAATGATATTAGATTTAGATTAGTTAGAGATGAGATTTTAAATAAAGATGAATATCGAAAAATTATGTTTGAAATGTTTGAACAAAAAAAATTTAGTCCAAAAAAATTTTATGATATTTTATTTATGTCTAAATCAAATGTAATTAAGATACAAAAACTTGGTCATGTAATAGGCTTACATTCTCATACCCATCCCATGACTTTGAAAAAATTTAGTTATTCTGAACAACAGAAACAATACACAAAAAATTTAAATATAGTTTCTAATATCTTAAAATGTAAAAAATCTAATATTGTATCTATGTCACATCCCAGCGGTTCATATGATGGCAATACATTAAATATTTTAGAAAATTTAGGTATGAAAATAGGTTTTAGACACTCAATGTTAAATGCAAATAAAAAAAAAATTAATAATTCAAAATACGAAATAGCACGTCAGGATCATAAAGAAATTATGGAAATGATGAATTGATGAAAATTACAGTATTTACAGCAAATCAATCAAGACACAATTATTTGATAAATATATTATCAAATATATCTGACGAACTTTTTGTTGTTCAAGAAAATATGACAATTGCATCTGGCACTATTCCCAGCAACTATCCTAATACAGAAACAATGAAAAAGTACTTTTTAAATGTAACGAATGCACAAAAAAAAATCTTTGGTAACCCTGACATAAAAAGAAAAAATAAAAAAATAAAAATTCTTCCACTTAAATTTGGAGAGTTAAATAGGTGCTCTTTAAAAATATTAAATTATTTCTTAGACAGTAATGTTTATATAGTATTTGGTTCGAGTTACATTAAAGGTAAGTTAGTTGATTTTTTAGTTCAAAATAAAGCGATTAATATTCACATGGGCATTTCACCATACTATAGAGGAACTGACTGCAACTTTTGGGCATTATATGATGGCAATTCGCATTTAGTGGGTTCTACAATTCATTTAATATCAAAAGGATTGGATAGTGGCTCAATGTTATATCATGCATTATCAGAAAAAGTTTCTGACCCATTTATTTATTCAATGTCTACCGTTAAGTCAGCCTTTTACTCCCTTTTATCTAGAATTAAAGATCAATCTATTTTTAAAATCAAGGGGCAAGCACAAGATAAGTCAAAAGAACTTAGATATTCAAAAAAAGTAGAATTTACGGACAAAGTTGTGAAAGAATTTTTAAATAAAAAAATTAATATGTCCAAAGAAATTGATTTATCCATTTTTAAAGATCCTTATGTATTAAAAAAAGATAATTTTTGTGTTTTGGAATAAATATATTTATGAAAAATAAAAAACAAATAGGGAGATATGGTTTACCATTAGAGGTTAAATATTGCGAAAAATGCAATGTTACTAATCAAAAACCAACATCTATAAATGAGTATCAACATGATAGGGATACCCTTCAGATACCAATAAACTTTGATAAAAACAATATTTGTTACGCTTGTAAAGTTATTGAAGAAAAATGGAAAGGAGCGGTGGATTGGAAAGAAAGAGAAAAAGAATTAATAGAGCTTTGTGATAGATATAAAAATTTTAAAGGTCAGTACAATTGTTTAGTAGGAGGAAGTGGTGGAAAAGATAGTGCATTCCAGTCTCACATGCTTAAATATAAATATGGAATGCGACCACTAACTGTTACCTGGGCTCCACATGTTTATACTGATATAGGATGGAAAAATTTCCAAAACTGGATTAACATCGGAGGTTTTGATAATTATTTGTTTACTCCAAATGGAAAAATTCACAGATATTTAACTAGAAGAGCAACGATTAATATTCTTCATCCTTATCAACCTTTTATTATTGGGCAAAAAAATTTTGCTGCTAAATTAGCTTATTCTTTTAATATACCTTTGATTTTTTATGGAGAGTCTGTGTCAGATTATGGAACCAAGCTAGGTAATGCAAAACAATTTTCAACAAAAATTGAGGATTCTCATCCGGGATTCACACAAGACCCCATATCATCAATGAACATTAAAGATGTAAAGCTAGGAGGAGATCCAATATCTTTTCATATTGAACAAGGTTATAATATAAATGACTTTGAGTGTTTCCTTCCATTGGATGTTAACAAATTCAAAGAAAAAAAAATTGAAACACATTTCTTGGGCTACTATCTAAAATGGGTACCACAAGAAAATTTTTACTATGCAGTTGAAAATACAGGTTTTCAGGTAAACAATGAAAGAGTAGAGGGAACTTATCAAAAATATGCAGGCATTGATGATAAAATTGAAGGTTTTTTTTATTATACCGCACATATAAAATTTGGTTACGGAAGAGCAATGTCGGATTCTACAATGGAAGTAAGGAATGGACATATAACAAAAGAAGAAGGGCTTGGATTGATAAAACAATTTGACGGGGAGTTTCCCAAAAAACATGAAAAAGATTTTTTAGAATATATTTCTATGACTAGGGAAAAATTTGATGAATTATGTGATAAATTTAGACCCGATCACATATGGGAAAGAAAATCAAATCGTTGGGAACTGAAAAATCCTCCTTGGGAATATTTTGAAAAAAAGAATAAATAAATTTGATAAAAAGAATAATAGCTAGACTGGATATAAAAAATAACTTTTTAGTTAAAGGTATGCATCTAGAAGGATTAAGGATACTTGGATATCCTGAATTTTTCGCTAAAAAATATTTTGAAGAAAATATTGATGAAATCATTTTCCAAGATGTTGTTGCAAGTTTATATAAGAGAAACCAACTAAGCTCACTTACCAATAAAATTTCAAAAAATATATTTGTACCTATTACCGTTGGTGGTGGCATAAGAAATATTAATGATATTAAAGAAACACTGGTTAATGGAGCGGATAGAGTTTCAATTAACACTGCTGCTGTAAATGATAAAAAATTTATTAAAGAATCAGTAAAGGTTTTCGGATCCTCAACAATTACAATAACAATAGAAAGCTTAAAAGTTGGAGAAAAATATAAGGTTTACACTGATAGTGGAAGAACAGAAACAAATATTAATGTCTTTGAATGGATCAAAGAAGTGCAAGATATGGGGGTGGGCGAAATTATTCTGACCTCAATTAACAACGAAGGCACGGGTAAAGGTTTCGACTTAAATTTATACGAAAAAGCTTCAAAAATATGTAATATTTCTTTATTAGCACACGGTGGAACAAGAAATTCAGAGGATATTTATAAACTTTTTGTTAATGCTGACATTGATGGAGTTGTTATAGCTTCAGCGTTTCATTTTAATTATTATAAAGAACTACTAAATAAGAAAGAAATATTACTTCAGGGTAGTACCAATTTTTTGGTTAATCAAGATTTTAAAAATATATTTTTTTTTGGGGTTAAAGATTTAAAAAAATATTTAAAATCAAAAAATATTAATATACGATGATAAATAAACCTTTAGTTGGAATAATTGATATATCCACAAATAACATTCTAAGTATTAAAAGGACCTTTGAACATATAGGTTCTGAAGTAATGATTATTAGTGAGCAAAGAAATATAAAAAAATTTGATTTATTAGTGCTTCCAGGAGTAGGTGCTTATCATGAAGCCATGAAAAAACTTAGAGATACAAAAATTATTTTATCTATAGAGCAGGCTTTAAATAAGAATAAAAATTTTTTAGGGATTTGCCTTGGCATGCAACTTTTATTTGAGGAAAGTGAAGAATTTGGCGTAACAAAAGGAATTGGTTTTTTCAATGGGAAAGTTGAAAATTTTAATAAATATAATGTTGAAAAACAAACATTTATAGGATGGAACAGAGTAAAATTTGAAAAAAAAAAAATGTTAATTCAAGAAAAATATTTAAAAAAAGATTTACAAAATAGTACTTTTTATTTTGTCCATTCTTTTTTTGTAAAATGTAAAAATAAAGAGATAGAGATAGGAACTTCCTTAAACGGAAAATTAAATTTCTCAAGTATAGTAAAAAAAGATAATGTTATAGCTTTTCAATTTCATCCAGAAAAAAGTGGCCATGGTGGATTGATTTTATTGAAAAACTTAATTAAAAATTTAATACAATAAATGAAGAACAAAAAATATTTAGCTTGGGTTTTTACTGGAATATCCTTAAATAGAATATTAACAGCTCATTTTTTCTTAATAAATCGGATGTGTGAAAACTTCGAGAAAATATACTTTATAAATATGTACAAATTCAAATTATTTACAAATTGGCCATTTTATGAAAAAGAGTTTAGCTATGAAGTAGATAATAAGTTCAAATTTCCTAATAATATTGAAATTTTTATTCCTAAAACGATAAAGGATTTTGAGGATTTTATGATCGACAAGGAATTAATAGCTATAAATAATATTGGTAGATTTTTATCCGATTTAAAAATTAACTTTTTACTAGGAAGATATCCAATTAAA
>CAJWKX010000017.1 GCA_913043015.1 uncultured Candidatus Pelagibacter sp.
AAGAAAATAGTAACTCGGGGCGTAGCGCAGCCTGGTAGCGCATCTGGTTTGGGACGAGTAGTGCCAAGCGCTGACCTTAAATAGTTTTGCTTAATATAGTGGCGCAAATCAAGCATCAATAGATTATCCCAGTTCAAATCCTCTTGCAAGAAAAAACGTCCAGGTATGAAATAGGTATGAAATTTTTCATGGCCATTGCAATCAACTAACATTACCAACAAGCCATCATCCCACGATCCAGACGTTCTACGTGGGAACGGGGCGCTATTTCATTGGCTTATTTAAGACTCGTGTAGGTTGAAATCGCAGCTGGCGCTGCTGTTGCAGCGACTTAATTAAATTGCTTATACCACGATACCACGATACCACGCAGTTGCGTGGTACACATACTCCCATCTCCAATGGCATTCAGCCATCTACGATGGTCGTATGGCCGTTTAAACAGCATAAATTAATAGAGTTAAACACTCACAAATGCTTCGCAATTGTTCGTGTTTTTATTGCGGATATAATGTTTGCTAGCGCAAACATCCGATCGCTGCGCGATCGGGACAGAGCCATTTGTTAAAAGGTTTAAACAATGTTTGCTAGCGCAAACATCCGATCGCTGCGCGATCGAGGCGGGCTATTCAATAGAGATCCTAACTCGTTTCTCAAATTAAGATCTCATATCGGGGCCAATACCCCTTTTATAAAAAGGATCCTAAATAGTTTGATAGTTTAGTCGGATCGTCATTGTCATACCCACCAAAAAAGTTTGGTACCATATTTACCTGATAGAAAAAAAATTTTAAAAATTTTGAAATGAAAAAAAATATTATTTTTTAAAACCTTTAATAAAAAATAACAGAACAAAATATATTACAAATGGTAGTGCAATCATTTGAAATATATCAGTCCAAGTTAGCCCTATGGAAAAAAGATTATTTGGATCATCTTTAACTACATTTCCAGAGAAAACGGTATACAACGGTATACATAACCATAATCCAGCTATCGTAAAATAAATTCTCTTAAATCCTTTTCCAAAAAATATTTCTTTCTTTTTTGCCATTGATTAAGTATGTCAAATTTTATCTAACACTACCACCTTTTCCCGAAAACATAGGCAGGTAAATTAAAAAACTAACTCTATACTTATTTCTTGCCACAAATTAGATATGCCACCGATTCATGTACAGACTTGATAATAATTTTAGTGTAAGATTTAGGGCATGAAGAAAGCGATAGGGATCATAATTCTGGGTTTGATGTGGTGCAACGTTGGACACGCAGAAAGTAAGTGGAAAATTGAAGAAGACCAAAAGTTTTTTCAAGTTAGAAAAGAAGGAACCATTCAAAAAGGTGACCATCTGACTTTTTTGATTAATAAAAATGATTGTAATAAAATTGAGCAAACATTCACATTTTACACATCAAAAAAAACCCATCAATTGAACAAATAGAAAATACCAAAGTAGGAGTATCAACTCTAGGACAAAACATGCTGTTTGATTTAAAATATGTAATATCAGCTGAACCTTCTATGTCTGGATATATTGCGCTTATAAGTGCTGGTGTGTACCCAATTGAAATGCCTCTAGAGGTTTTAAGTAAACACGAAGAGCTAGATGTAAAATTAAAGTATATTTTTAGCGACTTTGAAAACAAAGCAGGATGGAATGCATCAGACTTTTTTGACATACTTGAAAATAAATGGAAATTAGCAGGGATGTCTGAAGCTATTAAAGAAGCACAATCCAAATGTTTAAAATGACAAAATTATCTCTATACGTCTTCCTGGTTTTGATGTTTTGCAACGTTAGTTACGCTTGGAAAATGACATCTTGGAAAGTTGTTAAAGTTATAGAAGAGGGTATTTATTTAGATTCAAAAAGTGTTATTGGACAAATTCAATATTTTGGAAGCGGCGGTAAAGGAAAAAACGAAGGCATTTTTTATAATTGTCCGTTTGGAGGAGGGCAAGTTACTGGAGGCCACATATATACAGAAGAAGAGTTTTTTAAAAATAAAGAATTTGATCTTTTTAAAAAAAAAAGAAAGAGTTTACTGAAATTAGAGAAAGATTAATTGAATTTAGTAAAAAAATTGGGTTACCAGTCAATGAATTTAAAAATTTGTTAAACAAAATTCAAAAGGGAGAAAAAGAGTCAAGAATTGCAAAAAAAGAAATGGTAGAAGCAAATCTGCGATTAGTAATATCCATCGCAAAAAAATACACAAACAGAGGTCTGCAATTTTTAGATTTAATCCAAGAGGGCAACATCGGCTTAATGAAAGCAGTTGATAAGTTTGAATATCAAAGGGGATATAAATTTTCTACCTATGCAACTTGGTGGATCAGACAGGCTATAACCAGATCGATAGCTGATCAGGCGAGAACTATCAGAATACCGGTACATATGATTGAGACAATCAACAAAATAGTTAGAACTTCTAGACAGATTTTAAGTGATTTGGGAAGAGAGCCAACGCCCGAAGAGCTTGCGAAGAAATTAGCTATGCCTCTAGACAGAGTTAGGAAGGTTTTAAAGATTTCAAAAGAACCAGTTTCATTGGAAACACCTGTGGGGGATGAAGATGATAGTAGCCTGGGTGATTTTATAGAGGATCAAAATGCTCTACAACCCCTTGACGCTTCAATAAGATCGAACTTAGGAGAGTCAACCACAAGGATTCTAGCAACTCTTACGCCCAGAGAAGAAAGAGTTCTCAGGATGCGTTTTGGTATTGGAATGAATACAGATCACACTTTAGAAGAGGTAGGTTTGCAGTTTTCAGTAACCAGAGAAAGAATAAGACAAATTGAGGCAAAAGCTTTAAGAAAGCTTAAGCATCCAAGTAGATCAAAACATTTAAAAACTTTTTTGGAAAAATAAAAATTTGATCTTTAATGATTAAATTGCTTTGGAATACCCAAAATCAAAATATATCAAATCCAAACAATCTAAGTTATCAGGATAGTGTAGATTACAATTGGGGCGTCTATCACAAAAATAATTCGGATAAATGGATTTTAAATATTTTAAAAAAGGTTCAATTTAAATTAATAAAAAATGAACAAGATTTAGAAAATGAGGACACGTTAATTATTGTTGATTCAGCCATAGAAAAAAAGAAAGAACTGTATTTAAAGTTAAAACTAATATGTTCAAAACTATTTCTCATTCATCTAGGAGATGAGACGGGGGCTTTTGATTTAACAAAGATTTATAATAATTTTAGTTTTGTTTGGAGATCATTTTGTTCAAATAGATTTTTTAATAACAAAAAAGTTAGTTGTTTACCTATTGGATATAAATCAGGAGTTTGTTTAAAAAAACAAGAGAATGTCAGAAAATATAAGTGGGCTTTCATTGGCACTCCACACAAATCAAGTAGACACGATATACTATTTCAATTTTCGAGTATTAAACCGTCATTTTGTCATAAAACAAATAAATTTAACGAAAAAATTATAGATACAAATCGAATGAGTGAAATATTGTCCTCAACAGAATTTGTTCCTTGTCCGAATGGTTTTTTTCATCCAGAAACATACAGACTCTATGAAGCTTTAGAATGTGAATGTATACCCATAGTGGAAAATGCTTTTAGGTATTATGAACGTTTGTTTCCAAACAATCCATTTATAAAAGTAGATAAATGGATAGAAGTAAAATCTATGATTAAAGAATGGGACAGAGAGCAAATTAAAAAAAAGGGAAGAGTGTAAATCTTGGTGGAAACAATATAAAAGCAAACTTCAAGAAGATATATTTAATAAAATTAATTCATGAATGAGAATAAATTAGTTAAAATAGAAAAACTTGTAGAAGAAAAAAAAATTGGTGAAGCACAGGTTGAATTATCAAAGCTGGGCCAGGAATACAACAGGAATGGCAATTATCTTTTTTTAAGAGGAAAAGTTTTTTATCTAAATAAATTATATTATGCTGCAATAGATGCTTTACTAATTGCTCTTGAATTTGAACAAAGTGATAAAACTTATAATTTAATTTCTGAAATATATGGTGTGTTGGGTAATAATGAATTAAAGGAAAAAATTTTAGATTCAAATTCAAGATTAAGAGAGATTAATTTACTTAAAGATCAATTAACAGGAATTTACAGAAAATAATTAAAAACATTTAAACTTTAATAATGTGTAAAAATTTTGATTTGAGTTTTAGGTAAAAAAAGTAAATTAGCTTATTAATCAGTACTTTTGTAATCTTTTATTTCTTTAATTATATATTTAGCTCTACCTCTTGTTTGTTCGTAAATTCTTGCCAAATAAATTCCTATAATTCCTAAAGTCATTAATATAATTCCTGAAAAAAATGATATTGTAATAATAATACTTGTGGTTCCGGCTACTGCTAATCCATTAAATTTTGCATATAAAGCATAAAATATTAGCAGTATTGAAAGCATAAAAGTTATAAGTCCTAATATAATTCCTAAATATAACGGAACTAAAGAATAACTGGTAATCGCTCGTATGAATTCTGCAGCATGTTGAGAAGAAAAAATAGAGAATTTTGATTTTCCAGAATGCCTACTTTGTCTTACATATTCCACTATTGTCTGATTAAACCCTACCCAAACAGATAATCCTCTAATATATGGATTAAACTCCTTTTGATCTTTTATGAAGCTCATAGCCTTCTTTGAGATTAGTTTGAAATCACCAGCATTAACAGGCAATGGAATGTCGGAAAAAAGATTTATAATTTTATAAGCACAATATGTTGTAAATAGTTTTATTTTATTTTCTCCTAATCTTTTAATTCTCTTTGTGTGAACAATATGATAACCATTCTCATATTTATTTATTAAATTTGGAATTAATTCAGGAGGATCTTGAAGGTCAGAATCCATGTATATAATACAATCACCTGAACAGTTGTCAAAACCAGCAAGAATGCACGGCTGTACTCCAAAATTTCTTGACATATTAATTATTTTAATAGGATAGTTTTTTTGAAGATCAAGAAGCAATTTTTCTGATTGATCGATTGAATCATCATTTACAAAAATTAATTCATATTCCCAATGTTTTAGTTTATCAAAAACTTTTGATACTCTTGAAACTAATTCAGGAATATTTTTTTCTTCATTTCTGAATGAAAATATTATTGAAATTTTTTTCATTACATATAATTTTTATGAGTTATAAATTTTTCTATTATTTTTAATTTCAAGGCTATCATATTTTTTAAACTTATTTATTTTATCAAACAAATTAATTTTATATTTTTTTTCAAAATTTTCTTTGTCTATTTCATTTTCTTGAGCTTTTTTCATTTCTTCAAGAATTTTACTATCATAGTCTATATCATTCTTAATTTTGTCATTTTTCCTTGCCCAAATTATTTTTTTTTTTGTAAACTCTCTATAATCATCACCATAATTTTTAGTATTTATTACTTTTATTGAATTGGATTGTTTTTTTAGCTTAATATTTTTATTACTAGAATTTAAATAAAATAAATATTCTGCAATATTATATTTAAAGTTCAATTGTCTATTATCAGTATTTATACGAGGCATTCTTAAATTTTGATACATAAATATTTCATTTATTACTTCACAATTTTCATTCCACTTTTTTTTGCCAACTAAATTTTTAACTATTTTTTTTAATTCTTTGTAAAAAATTTTAAAATTTTGAGAAACATCTAAAAAAATAATTTCTTCAATTTCCAAATAAACATCACTATATTTGGTATTTAAAACTCCTCTCCCTTTTCCATTTAGCAAATTATTTATCCATCTGTTTGCATTTAATATAATATTTTTATAAATAAATGGATAATCTTTTTTATTTGCGTTATCACAAATAAATTTTACAAAATCTTTACCAGATACTTGAATTTCTTTTGATAAGTAGTTCAAAATATAAAAGCCTAATTTAAAGCTGTGCATAACCATTAAAACTACAGAAAATAAATTACTTTTTTTCCAATCTTTAGTGGGCATACTTATAGTTCCAATCACAATTTCCTGGTATTCTTTAAGCCACTTTTGTTCTTTTGGTGAGCAGTGAGTTTCTAGTAATTCAATTTTTTTTGTTTTAATTTTAAATTTTTTTTTGTATGCTTCTTCGTTTAATTCTGTATTTGGATAAACTTCTGCTTGATAAACAAATATTTGATTATTTATACTTGTTTGTAAAAGTGATCCCAATCCATCAATCCAACTTTGGTATGTTTCTCCGGGTAAGCCCATTATCATATCTGCATATATTGGTATTTTTAAATTATTAAATTTTTTTTCTAATTCAGAATAAGTATCTAATTTAATATTATCTCTCTTAACATTTTTTAATGCTTCCTTTGAATTTGTTTGTCTTGCTAATGTAATACCTTTCTCTAAATCATGAATATGAAGCATATTTCCTATTTTAAAAATTTGTTCACTAGTATTTTTTCCCCAACAAGTTCTAAATTTTTCTGGATAACCAGTTTTAATTTTATTTTCAATTAATTTTTCCGCAATTTGAATATCTCTTCTATGCATACCAAAATTAGAATCAGCATTAAAAAGATATTTTATTTTGTTTTTAGAAACCCAATCTATTTCATCAAAAACACGACCCAGGGAATGAAATCTATATTTTGTAGTGTTTCCTCCTTTTCCCCAATAACAGTAAGTGCAAAGAAAAGGGCACCCTCGATTAGTTTCTATAATTGCCTGATAATTATGCTCTTTTTTACCGGAAACTAGGTAATCAAATTCTCCAGTTAAATAAGGTGAGGGATATATATCTAAATCTTTTATAAAACCAAATTTTTCATAATTTATTAAACATTTTTTATTTTTTTTGTCTCTAAATGCTACATTTGGAATCTTAGAAAAATCATTTTTATCCTCAAGATATCTTAGGAGTATTTCATTAAATGAATCTTCTCCTTCAGCTCTAATTGTCACATCAATAAATGGATATTTTTTGAAATACTCTGTAGGAAAGTGCGGGCAGCTAGCACCTCCAAATATTATTAAAGTATTAAATTTCTTTTTTAAAATTTTAGCTACTTTTAAACATAATTGTTCATTCCACATTGCTACTGAAAAAACAGCTATATCTGGAAAATCCTTATAATAATTTTTTATAATATTTTCAGGTGTTTCGGGATGAAAAATAAACTTTTTAAATTTAAAATTATTTCTAATTTTTGCATTTTTTTTGGCATTTGCAGATAAAATTCCTGATACAAGAGGTAGGTATGTTACTCCTCCAGAACCCATAAGCAAATTGTATTCATTAAAAAAAACGTTAATTTTATTTTTTATATTATTTTTCAGGTTCATTAACATTTAATTCTTTTCGAATTTTATTAATAAATTTTGATAAAATCTCTCTCTCTTCAAGTGTAAAAATACTTTCTTTTTGATTTGCTGATTTAATTTCATCTTTAATTTTATTTAGAATTTCTTGTCTTCCTTGTTTATTATATAGGTAATTTTCTACTTTGCTTTCATAACTTTTTAATATTTGACCTATAGTAAATTGAAAAAGTAAATAAGAAGCAACTAGTACAATTAAAGTTTTATAAATAAATATTTTCATGAAAATAAATTTTAACAATATTAAGTTACATTATATTTAAAATCAATTCAAATAAGTTTAATATTTTTTATAAATAGTATTGATTGAGACACCGTCAATTTTTATTTCATGGAATATTTTAAAATTTTTTGGGGCAGTAAAATCACCTGGCTTTGTTATGCCTCTCCAATCTCTGAAATTATTAATAATATAATCAGCATCATTAATATCGTTAATGATTGAGATTTTTTGTCTTATGGTATTTTTAAGAATCTTTTTACTTAAGTTAAGGTCGGTTGTGCTTAAATTAAAAATTTTTACTTTTCTATCTTCTTTTTTCGCAATATATTCTAAAGCGTGTTTGTTGCTTGTTCCTGAAAAATCCATCTCAAATTTTTTATTAAAATTCTTTCCAGCTAAGAAATTAAAATAAATATTTTGATGTGGATGATTTTTATACATCCAGTAAATATTTGGTATAACTAAGACTAATATCAATATATACAAATAATTATTTTTTTTTCTAAAAAGGTAAATTCTTATTAAATTTAAACCAAACATAGAAATCAATAATAAACTTGGATAAATAAAAAAAAGATGTCTCCAACCATCATAAGAAATTGATTTAAAGTCGATTGCAATTATTACTGGGATAAGAAAAGTCAATAAAAAAATTAAATCTTGTAGTTCTTTATTACTTCTCCATAAATCTATATAGGAATTATTTTTTTCTATTTTTAATAATCTTTTTGTTGTTCTTAAAAAAATAAAAACAAAACCTATGGCAAATAAAGATAAATATAACAAAGGAGTACTAACTAAAATCCAAATCAAATGATAATGCCACGGTGGGTTTGTTGCAAATATGTATTGTCCCAAGTAATAAGTATGTATGGTAAGAATGTGGTCACTTAGATACTTAAAAGAAAATAAAAAATTTTCTAAAGGATTACTCCACAAGTATGGCCAAAATAAAAATATAAAAACAGGTACTAAAATTAAAAAAACTACTGGTGGTTTAATAATTTTTTCTTTATTATTTTCAGCACGAAGAATATTTATAATATAAATAATGATAATTATAGAAGGTAATATTAAACCACCAGTAGTTTTTAGGATCCTTTCCAAAATTTTTTAAATTTGTAAGCTGCCTAACCACCTTTTCTTGTGGCGCTTCGCCAACTTCATAGCCCGTATCAGCATCCATTAAAATGGGTCCATCCTTTGCGCCGTAATCTATTGAATAATTTTTAGCCATTATTTTTTCTTTACCCTATATCCCGAGTAGCCTTGGTTCAGCGGCAGTTCTTCTCGATCTATTACTTCAATAATTAAATCTGAATTATCTTCAATGTAACTAAACATTTTTTCTACACTTGATAAAACGCATTGGTTGCTAAAGATAAACTCATTTTCTTTTTTAGGTCGTCTTACTACTATTAATGTGTTGTCGAGTTCAGCGTTGTTCATAAAGTATTTTTCCTTTTATAAAGTTCTTTCCTTTTTAGAAGTTGGAATACGAAGATCATTAACTTCAAGTTGGCGATCGTTGGTATCAAGATTGTATCTTACGGATCCGCCAATCTTTCTGTAAAACAAAGATCCGTCATGTCCATATAAGGATCTATGCTTACGTAGTGTTGCTGGTTTTATTTTATAATGGTCAGCTGCTTCTTTTTCAGTTGCCCAAACAGTATTAGTATTTATGTTTTTATTATTCATAAAACACAGATACCAAAATTTTTCTAAATGTAAATGTATCCCACTACCACGTACATCGTCGTGGGATGGATTTATTTTTCTTTTGATCTGATTGTCCGCATCCTGGCAGCGGATAGGGATTTATAAGCCTTTATTCCAATTTTATTTTCATACTTCTTCCGAACCTTTTTCATGTAATCTTTTCTAGGTTTGCGTTTTAAATCAAACTGTCTATTCAAAACTCTTTTCTTAAAAGCGGTAAAATCATTTGTTTCTTTATAAAAATCTAATTGTTTTTCAGTCGCTAACATTTTTAATTCATCCAGGGTTTTTGGTTTATTTGTTCGGTTGCCAAGGCCCAATAATTTGTATCTAATGCTCCTGGCTTCAACCATGTGCATGGTAAATTGTTCGCCGTTCTTGCCCACATAATCCGCTTTCTTTAATAGAGCAGCGAATTCGGTATTGCTCATGTTTTTGTTTTTATTTCTTAATCGAATGTAATCTTCTCTACTGATTGCGGTTTTCATTATACCAATTTACAAACTTCTTATTCTGTCTTACTGCCAATCTTCTATAACGCTCAATGCATCGATCAATTATCTGCTGCCTATCCATTGTCATGGATATAGTTCTTTTTGCCTTGCTGCTTTTCGCTAGCATAACGTTATTGTATTTAACCCCAATACAAGCACATAAATTTTGAAGTTTATCACTCACAACTCTATTCAATGCAGTATAGTCGGGATCTATTTTTAATTTCTTTTTATCCCTTTTACGACGTTCTATTTCTTCATAAATAATTGAACATAAAACATAACTTTCAATAGGTGTTTGACGGAATAGGGTAGAGCCTTTTCGCAGCACGCCAATCACTTCTGTTGGATTATCATAAAACATCATTGCTATTTTGGGTAAATCTTTCCAACCCATTGCATCTTCTTCCATCATTTGAAGCAATGTTTTAGTTTTTTCTTTTATGGATTTGCTGCCTTTGGTGGATGCAGCAATCCCTTTTCTTAACTTTGATTTTTGGCGCATGTGTTAAACCAATAACACAAATACCAAACAGACACCACGCAGAAACTACTTGGCGTGGGAATTCATATATTTATCGACGTTTTCAATATGTATATTTTTACGACGATCAACCAATTTCGCATAAGCTATAACTGATTTAATATCTTTCCAGCCACCCATTTCTTGAACCGCGTATATATCGCCCGTCACTTCATAGACGAAAGTCGCCCAGGTATGTCTTAAAAAGTGGATACATTTCAATGGTATTTTTGCATCTGCACATATCAATTTAAAAACTTTTCGTGGATCCTGGATATATTTTTTCTTGCTGCTACGCCTTTGCGTTGGAAAGACATATTTGTACCTAGCATCCCTTGGATTAAATCCATGGCGTATATTTAACATAACTCTAAATACAGCTTTCATTGAAGATTTAAATCTTAAGGTAATTGTTTCATCATTTTTTGTGTCATGAAACTTAACTTCATTGTTGATCATATTAACATTGTCCCAAGGTAGGCTGAACAACATTGATTTTGATCGGGCGCCAAGGATCGGGCATGCAAGCAATGTGAAGCAACTAATCTTGAAACGGGGATGCTTCTTTGCAATTTTTAAAGCCGATCTTCTAAACTTTCTATACTCATCAAGAGTATAAGGATCTGTTGTTTCTATACGTTTCAGTTCCTTGTTAAGTTCTTTCTTTTTGAAATGACAAACAGTTTTCTTAATATAAGATTTCTCTAAAGCATATTTTTCAACTAGCCTTAAATCTTCTATACATCTGTTAGCCTGGGTTTTACCCGCATAACTAATCGCGGTGTGGTATCTCACGTAATCGTCTTTAGTAAGATCCAGCATTTTTCGTGAGCCGATAGTCAAAGCGCCTTTGTGTGTCTGTCGTATTTGTGTTTGTTTATACCCGCTGCTATCTAACTTAACCCAAACTTTGTTTCTGGATACCATGTCAGTTTGGGTTTTCTTTTTGTAGGCTGCTGATTTTAAACGGACCTTTATGAATTCATCATAGATCTGTCCAACAGTTTTAGCTTTACGTTGTGCAGCAACAATCGATAAGGGATCGCGGCCAATCTTAATTGCATCCCTAATCTCAACTGCCAATTTCCTCGCTAGTGCTGGCGTAATACCTTTGCCGCGACTTTGGATATCATTAAAATAATTACCTAGATGTATTTTAAGTGGATTAAGTTTAACATTTCCAGCGTTAGGGTCTTTCGCTTTGGCTGTTTTAGTTTTTTCTTCATCAACACCTTTAGGCGTATATTGATAAAAGAAGCTGATAGAACCGCTTGGATTAGCTTTCGCTTTAAATCCAATAACATCTGTATCATTGATTGTTTGTTCCAGATATTTCTCGCCCTTGGCATCTGGTATTGGTTTTAGAAGTTTTAAGACATCTGGCGCAATCTTTACTCTGTGCTGATCGTTTATCATTTCTTCTAATGTCTTTGGTGGCCTATTGTGGCCGATATTGCTGTGTTTACTTTTCATAATTATATTTTCCTTTCATTTTAATTTAGTGATTAAAAACATTATTTAAATCTCACGTAAGCAAACGTGGTAAGGGCCAGGTATGAATTTCATTTTTACGGGCAAAATCAGCCAGTAATCCCAGGTATGAAATAGGTATGAATTCAGTTCACAAATGTTCACATTTATCGCTTTCGTACTCATCATAATGTTGCTAGAAATGCGCACGTAGTATAAAAACTATTCATGTCGGGGCGTAGCGCAGCCTGGTAGCGCATCTGGTTTGGGACCAGAGGGTCGCAG
>CAJWKX010000018.1 GCA_913043015.1 uncultured Candidatus Pelagibacter sp.
GGAACTTGCATTTCATTGGCAAAATTTATTTGTTCTTTCATATGCCTGTGTTCGCCATGTACAGGAATTACTGATTTTGGTTTAATCCAATTATACATATCCTTTAAATCCTCTTGATTAGGATGCCCTGACACATGAACAAATTCAGTTTCTTCAGAAATAACCTCAATTCCCTCTTTTAATAATTTGTTATGAAGATTGTAATGTTTGCGAACATTGCCCGGAATGATTTTTGAAGAAAAAATTACAGCATCTCCTTTTTCAATAAAAACATCTGGGTGTGTAAAATTTGTAATCCTATTTAATGCACCTTTAGGCTCTCCTTGACTTCCAGTACACAAATATATGATTTTATCTCTAGGAATTTTTTTTGCATCTCGAGGATCAATGGGTTCAATAACATTTTGTAAATATCCACACTGCTTAGCAGCTTTATAAATTCTATGCATAGATCTTCCGACTAAAGATATTAATCTTTTAGTTTTTTGAGCACAATAAAAAACGGTTTCCATTCTAGCAACATTTGATGCAAATGAAGTTACAAGGATTTTTTTTTTTAGTCTCGAGATAATCTTTAACATGCTTTTTCTAACATCTAGTTCAGATCCAGCTCTACCTACACTAAAAACGTTAGTAGAGTCGCATATCATAGCAAGAACTCCTTTTTCTCCAATTTTCTTAAGCTGATCAGAATTCACTTTTTCACCAATAAGTGGATTTGGATCACATTTCCAATCTCCTGTATGAAAAATATTACCCGCAGGAGTTTCTATTCTAAGACCGTTTGGTTCAAGTATAGAATGAGTTAGAGTTACAAATTCAATTTTAAATGGATCAAGATTTATTGTTCCATTTAAACTAACTATTTCTAGATAAGGAATTATATCTATTTTTTTTTCTTTAAATTTTTCTTTAATTAAAACAGATGTAAATGGAGTTGCATAAATTTTGCATTTTAATTTTGGCCAGACATAAGCAATAGCTCCAATATGATCTTCATGAGCATGAGTTAAAATAATTCCTATTAACTTATCTTTTTTATCAATAATAAAACCAGGATCTGGATAAATTAAATCAATTCCTGGTAAGCTATCATCTGCGAATGTAACACCAACATCAACAATTATCCATTTTTGGTTTTCTGGCTTTCCATAGGCATATAAATTCATGTTCATTCCAATTTCACCAGACCCTCCTAGAGGACAAAATAATAATTCTTCTTTCATTTTTGTTTTATCAAATAAATAATTTTTAATAGACCATTAATAGTTAAATCTCGATTGATACTAACTTTTGCATTTATTGCTTTTTTAAAAAGATGAGAAAGACCACCAGTTAAAATAATTTTATATTTTTTATTGGTTTGATTAATAATTTTTTTAATTATATTGTCAATTAAACCGACATAACCCCAATAAAAACCTGACTTTACTGCTGATTTAGTATTTTTTCCTAAGACTCTATTTACACTTGTTAATGTTAATGAAGGAATTAATGAAGCTTTTGCAATTAAAGTATTTAAAGAAAGATTTACACCAGGAGCAATTATGCCACCCAAATAATTATTCTTTATAATAACATCAAAAGTTGTAGCAGTACCAAAATCTACAATAATATAATTATTTTTATTATCTATTACGCTAATTGCATTGGAAAGACGATCAGATCCAATTTGCTTTTTATTTACTTTTATTTTAATTAGTTTGTCAAGTTTAAGTTCCTTAAGTTCTGTACAATTAGTACTTAATTTTTTTTGCAAGAAAAATCTAATTTTATTATAACACTTTGGTACAACACTGCAAAAAATTACATTCTGTAAATTGTATTTTTTTGATTTCAAAAAAATTAAGTGCTTGTGTAAATATTTATTTGTTATTAACGAAGATTTTAAAATAATCTTTTTTAATAATTTTTGATTTTTATTAAAAATACAGATTTTTACCTGAGTGTTACCTATGTCGCCAATCAAATACATTTAATACTATTAATCAATTCAATCTTTTAATGCAAACTTTTTTAATTTTTTTTCAAAATTATATTTTATTATCTTTAATAATTTTATCCTACTAATTTTAATACTTGTTTCTTTTAATAAATTAGTAGTTGGATAATTTATTATTATTGGATTTTTAGATAAATTAATACCAACGCCAATAATAATAAATTTATTATCATTATTAATAATGGTTTCTTGCAATATACCACAAACTTTTTTTTTATTTATTAGTAAGTCATTGGGAAATTTTATTGATAATTTTGTTTTAAATAATTTTGACAAAATTTTTTTAATTATTTTGCAATTTATGGAAGTAATTTTTTTAATTGTTGTTTTTTTTTTTATTTTGAAAAAAATTGATAAAAATAAATTTCCTTTTTGTGAAAGCCATTTTTTTCCATACTGTCCTCTTCCTTTTTTTTGTTCTTCGGCAACCACCAAACCTTGGATAAAACCTTTTTTAATTTTTTGTATTGCTAAATCATTAGTACTGTTAACTTTTTTATATGAAAATTTTTTTAGCTTCATTAAATAATATTTATCTTAGAAATTATTTCAGTTAAACCGCTCGGGTAAATGAAATAAAAAAGAATAAATATTGTTGATATAATTAATGAAAGTTTAAGACCTAAATGATGATTAGAATCATATTTTTCTTTTTCTGGATCAAAATAAATAATTTTAATTATTCTTAAATAATAATATGCTGCAATTACTGTTGATAATAATCCAATTACAGCTAAAAAATACATAGATCGTTCTATTACAGCCATAAAAATATAAAATTTAGCAAAAAATCCTGCTAAAGGAGGAATTCCAGCTAAAGAAAAAAGAACAATCAATAAAGAGATCGACAAAATTGGGTGATTTTTTGATAAGCCTGAGAGATCTTCTATATTTTCAAAATAATTATCATTTCTTCTAATCATTAACAGGCAACTAAAAAATGCTAAATTCATAACTAAATATATTGAAATATATGAAACAGCGCTTTGTATTCCATTATTACTACCAGCAGCCAGACCTGCTAAAGCATAACCCATATGTCCAATAGAACTGTATGCAATTAGTCTTTTTAAATTTCTTTGTCCAATTGCTGCAATAGCGCCAAATAACATCGAAGCAATAGATAGAAATACAATTATCATCTGCCATTGATCAATCAAATTAATAAATGGAACATATAAAAATCTTATAAAGACTGTTAATGCAGCAATTTTTGGTAATATTGCAAAAAATATAGTTACTGATGTAGGGGAACCTTGATAAACATCAGGAGCCCACATGTGAAAAGGAACAGCAGAAATTTTAAATGCTAATCCAACTAAGATAAAAACTATCCCAAAAGTTAGGCCATAGCTATTTGAATTTAAATTTTCTGCTATCAAAATAAAATTAGTAGAATTTGAAAAACCATATATTAATGAACATCCATATAAAAGAAGACCCGATGATAAGGCGCTTAATACAAAAAATTTAAGTCCAGCTTCTGATGACAATAAATTTTCTTTATTAAACGAAGCTAAAACATACAAAGCTAAAGATTGTAATTCTAGACCCATGTAAAATACAATTAGATCATTTGAACTAATCATAACCATCATTCCTAATATTGAACTTAACAGTAAAACTGGATACTCAATTTTTATGATTTTAGTAATTTGTATATACTTAGACGAAGTCAGCATAACAAAGATGCCAGAGATCAAAGTTAATATTTTCATAAAAGTTGATAAGTAATCAATTTTATAACTTTCGTTAAATAAAGTAAGGTGAGTATCAATTGGATAATTTAAAGTTAATGCCAAAGTAATTAATAAAGAAATTATAGTTAAATTATAAATAAAATTTAAACTATTTTTTTTAAAAACACCTACAATTAATAAAAACATTATTGAAAGTGAAATAAATATTTCTGGAAAAATTAAATTTAAATTAATCATTAATTATTTTTTGCTAAATTTATTTGTAAATTTGAATTAAACATTTCAATTAAATTATTTACTGAAATTTCAACGGTATTTATTATAGGCTCTGGATAAAAACCAATAAATAGAATTGGGATTGCTAAACTCCATAAAATAAAGATTTCTGATTGATTTAAATCTATCATTTTTTTTAAATCCTCGTGGATTAATTCACCAAATATGATTCTGCGATATAGCCAAAGCATATAGGCTGCTGCAAATATAATTCCTGAACTAGCTATCGTTGCTACTAAAAAGCTTTTCTTAAATGTTCCTATTAATATTAAAAATTCACCTACAAATCCGCTTGTTCCTGGTAAACCTATGGCTCCTAAAGTAAAAATCATAAATACGATAGCATATTTAGGCATTATAGTTACTATGCCACCATATCTATTTATTAACCTAGTGTGCATTCTCTCATAAACTACTCCTACGCATAAAAATAGTGCAGCTGAAACTAATCCATGACTAATCATTTGAAATATGCTCCCCTCGATACCTTGTTGAGTAATTGTAAAAATACCTAAAGTAACAAACCCCATATGTGCAACTGATGAATAAGCAATTAATTTTTTCATATCTTCCTGCATAAGTGCAACCAAAGATGTATAGACAATCGCAACTAAACTTAAAAAATAGATTAATGGAACAAAATAATCAGAAGCAATTGGAAATAGACCTAAGGAAAATCGGATGAAAGCATAACCGCCCATCTTAAGTAAAATAGCAGCAAGTAAAACAGAGCCTGCTGTAGGTGCTTCTACATGGGCATCTGGTAACCAAGTGTGCACAGGCCACATTGGTGTTTTAACTGCAAAAGAACTAAAGAATGCTAACCAAAGTAAATTCTGATATTTTGCATTAATTCCTATTTCGTACAATTCAGTAACGTCTGTGGTGCCAGTCATCCAATATATAGAAATAATTGCTATCAACATTAGTACTGAACCAAGCAAAGTATAAAGAAAGAATTTAAAGGCAGAATAAACTCTTTTTTCACCTCCCCAAATACCAATAATTAAAAACATTGGAATTAATCCACCCTCAAAGAAGAGATAAAAAACGACTAAGTCTAGTGAACAAAAAACACCAATCATTAATGTTTCCATTAATAATATTGCAACTAGAAAGCCTTTTAAATTTTTCTTAATAGTAGCATTTACAGAAATAATGCACAAAGGTGCAATTAAAGTTGTTAAAATAATAAATAAAATAGATATTCCGTCTACTCCAACTTTATAGTTTATAAATCCTCTAATCCATTCTTGATTTTCTACAAATTGAAATTCATAAGTTGTAGTGTCAAATAAAAACCAAAGATATAAAGATAAAAGAAAATTTGCAAAAGAAACAAATAAAGCAACATATTTGCTGCTTTGATATTTTGTTTTATTTGTTTTTGAAAAAAAAATAAACAATGCGCCAATTGTTGGTAGCAAAATCAATGATGATAAAATAGGAAAATTCATTATTTAAATATTAGTAAAGTTAATAAAATAGCGAAACCAAGAAGCATTACAAAAGCATATTGATAAATTAAACCACTTTGAAATTTAACTGCTCGAATAGAAAGATTTTTTATCAAGCCTGAAATACCGTCTGGACCAAATCGATCAATAATTCCTACATCAATTTTTTTCCAAAAGAACAAGCCTATATTTTTTGAAAACTTCACAAAAATTAGATTATAAAGTTCATCAAAATACCATTTATTTAATAAAAACTTGTAAAGAGGTTTATTATTTTTTATCAACTCCTCCAAAATAGTTTTATTTTTAATGAATAAATAATATGCAATAGGTATGGAACTAATTACCAATATAGGTGTTGATAACATAAGCCAAGTTGGTGGATGATTGGTGTTCAATGGTTCTAAAAACTTAATTGAATTTTTCCAAAAACTATAACTACTTTCGTGGCCAATAAATAATTCCTTAAATAAATAACCAGATGATATCGCTCCAATTGCAAGAATTACCAATGGCAGTATCATCACCATTGGCGATTCATGCATGGAATCTTTTTTAAGTTTTTGGTTATTATATTTACCGTGGAAAGTCTTAAAAATTAATCTCCATGAATAAATTGATGTTAAAAAAGCAGTAAAAATTCCTATTCCTGCTGCATAATAACCCGTTGTATTGCCTCTCAGATAAGCAAATTCAATAATTGCATCTTTTGAATAAAAACCAGAAAGAAAAGGAAATCCAGTTAAGGCTAGAGTGCCTATTATCATCAGAATCCAGGTGTATGGAAGTTTTTTCCAAACACCGCCCATTTGTCTTATATCTTGTTCATTTTTAAATGAATGTATGACCGAGCCTGAACCTAAAAATAATAATGCCTTAAAAAAAGCATGTGTAAATAAATGAAACATCGCCACATTATATGCTCCTACACCTGTTGCAAAAAACATATAACCAAGTTGGCTACAAGTAGAATATGCAATAATTTTTTTAATATCATTTTGTACCAATGCAATTGTTGCTGTAATTAATGCAGTACTCATACCAATAATTGTTATAAAATTTAACGCTAATTCAGAATATTCATAAATTGGAGAACATCTTACAACAAGAAATACACCGGCTGTAACCATAGTTGCAGCATGTATTAGTGCAGAAACTGGAGTCGGTCCTTCCATAGCATCTGGTAGCCAAGTATGTAAAAAAATTTGAGCTGATTTGCCCATTGCTCCTATAAAAAGAAGGATACAAACTAAATTAATTGCATTTATGTGAATTCCCAAAAAAATTAATTCTTTTTCTAAGGTTTCAGGAATCAGTTGAAATACTTCGTTATAATTTAGAGTTCCAAATAAATAAAAAACTAGAAATATTCCAAGCGCAAAACCTAAATCCCCAACTCTATTTACAACAAAAGCTTTAATTGCAGCTGCATTTGCACTTTCCTTTTTAAACCAAAAGCCAATTAAAAAATAAGAACATAAACCTACACCCTCCCATCCAAAAAATAATTGAAGAAAATTATCTGATGTAACTAAAGTCAACATTGCAAATGTAAATAAAGATAAATAAGACATAAATCTAGGTTTGTGCGGGTCATGTGACATATATCCAATGGAATAAATATGAACTAAAGCTGAAATCATTGTTACAACAACTAACATTACAGCTGATAACGCATCAATACTAATTGACCAATTTACATTTAATGAACCCGAGCTGATCCATGAAGAAATAACTAAATTATTACTATAATCCAATACTGTTACATTATAAAAAATAACAATTGATAAAATTGCTGATACCGAAACAAATAAACTTGTAACTACTTCTGAATTTCTTTCACCAATATATTTTCCAAAAAAACCAGATATTATTGCACCTGCAAGTGGTAAAAATATAATTGTATATTCCATTTTAACCTTTTAAGTTATCTATTTCCTCAACTCCAATCGTTCCGGAATTTCTATAATAAACTACAATAATTGCTAACCCTATTGATGCTTCGGCTGCAGCAACAGTTAAAATAAATAAAGCAAATATTTGTCCAGTTAAATCATTACTAAATATAGAAAAGGATACTAAATTAATATTAACTGCTAATAATATTAATTCTATACTCATCAAAATAACAATTAAATTTTTTCTGTTCAAAAATATTCCAACCAAGCCTATTGTAAAAATAATAGCTCCAAGAGTTAAATAATGTCCTAAACCAATTTCAAACATCAATTTTTACTCCTTTATTACTTTCAACATCTACCAGTTGGACTCCATCTTTTCTTTCACGTGAAATTTGTTTGAAATAACTTTGTCTTTTAAGGCCTTTTCTCTGTCTAAAAGTTAATATGATTGCTCCTATCATGGCAACTAGCAAAATCATTCCGCTTAATTGAAATAAATGAATATAATCTGTGTATAAAATATTGCCTATAGCATGGGTATTTGTGATTTCTTTAGAAATATCTAAAGAAGATAAAGATATAATTAAATCAGGTTTATATTTCCATCCACCAATAACAATAATTAGTTCGAAAAATATTATTAAACTAATTATTAATCCTACTGGAATATGGGATGAACTTTTTGTTGTACTAAACCATTGATTTTTCTGTTGAGCAACATTCAACATCATTACAACAAACAAAAATAATATCGCTACGGCCCCAACATAAACAATCAACATAATCATGCCTAAAAACTCAGCACCAATCATAATAAAAAGACACGAAATGCTAATAAAATCCAATATTAAAAAGAAAACTGAATGAACTGTATTTTTAGAAACTATTACCATTATTGCAGAAACAATTGCAATCACGGAAAAAGTGTAAAAAAATATTGAGTGTACTATCATATAATTATCTGTACGGATTATCTGCCTTAATATTTGCTGCTAAAATGCTTTCCCATCTATCACCATTATCAAGTAATTTTTCTTTGTTATAATACAATTCTTCTCTTGTCTCTGTAGCAAATTCAAAATTTGGACCTTGAACGATGGCATCAACTGGACAAGATTCTTCACATAATCCACAATATATACATTTCATCATATCAATGTCATAACGAGTTGTTTTTCGACTACCATCTTCTCTTTCAGTAGATTCAATTGTGATTGCTTGAGCGGGACAAATAGCTTCACATAGTTTACAGGCGATACATCTTTCTTCGCCATTTGGATATCGTCTTAAAGCATGCTCTCCTCTAAATCTTGGGCTAATTTTTCCTTTTTCAAAAGGATAATTTATTGTCTTCTTTGGTTTAAAAACTTGTTTAATAGCAATAAGTAGACCATTTATAAAATCGATCATAAATACTATTTTAAATATTCTAGAAATTTTCATAATCAGTTGGTTGGTAATAAATCAAAATAAAATAAATAACTTGCTGTTAAAACAACCCAGGTTAATGATAAGGGAAGAAAAATTTTCCATCCAAGTTTCATCAGTTGATCGTACCTATATCTTGGTACTATTGCTTTCACTAAAGAAAACAGAATAAATAAAAATAAGATTTTAAGAAT
Source organism: uncultured Candidatus Pelagibacter sp. (assembly GCA_913043015.1). Taxonomy (GTDB): domain Bacteria; phylum Pseudomonadota; class Alphaproteobacteria; order Pelagibacterales; family Pelagibacteraceae; genus Pelagibacter. The sequence continues at coordinate 8,959 of CAJWKX010000018.1, forward strand.
TAACCAAAGTGGGGTTGGAAAAATATTAAAAGGATAAATCTCAATTGGCGCAAGCCATCCTCCTAAAAATAATATCGACCCCATGGCACACATTAACAAAATATTTGCATATTCACCTAACCAAAACATGGCATACATCATTCCAGAATATTCTGTTTGATATCCAGCAACTAATTCTGCTTCTGCTTCAGGTAAATCAAAAGGTGGTCTGTTAGTTTCAGCTAATGCCGATATAAAAAATATTACAAACATTGGAAATAAAGGAACAACAAACCAAATTTTTTGTTGAGCTAAAACAATGTCACTTAAATTTAAAGAACCAACAAAAAGCAAAACATTAACAATTATAACTCCAATAGAAATTTCATAAGAAACCATTTGCGCCGCTGATCTTATTGATCCCAAAAAAGGATATTTTGAATTTGATGCCCACCCTCCCATAATTATTCCATAAACTCCTAATGATGAAACAGCAAATAAGTACAGTATTCCAACGTTAATATCAGCCAATACAAAATTTTCACCAAAAGGTATTACAGCCCATGCAATTAAAGCTAAAGTCATAGTAACTATTGGTGCAAGTATAAAAATAACTTTATTTGAACTTGCGGGGATAATAATTTCTTTAAAAATATATTTCAAAGCATCAGCTAAAGATTGAAATAAGCCAAATGGGCCTACAACATTTGGGCCTCTTCTTTTTTGAACAAATGCCCAAACTCTTCTATCAAGCCATACAATCAATGCAACAGATACGAGTACGGGGATTAATAAAAAGAGTATTTTATAAGTTTCTACAAAAAGTAAATTTAAATAGTAATAAGTATTATCCATCAGTATCCGTTGATTGAATTTTTAACTTTTCGTTTCTACACTCTGACATAGTTTTTGATGCTCTAGCAATTACATTTGAATAATAATAATCAAGAGGATCTACTACAATTTTTTCACTTGTAAATTCGGATATAATTTCCTGAGTATTGTTAGATTTTTGATTCAACTTTGAATAGTTCATCATGCTATCAGTAAGTTCATTTTTATTATTATAGAGTTTTTTTCTTTTCAAAAGTTCCGAAAGTTCATTAACTACTTCCCAATCTTCTTTAGCTTCACCAGGTGGGTATGAAGCTTTATAAGCTTTTTGAATTTTTCCTTCTAAATTTGTAAAGTAACCATCTTGTTCAGTGTAGGTTGCCGCGGGTAAAATTATATTTGCCATCTCAGCACCTCTATCGCCATGACTTCCTAAATAAATAATAAATTCATTTTTTTTATTAAAACTCAAGTTGTCTTGACCAAATAGAAATAAAATATCAAAATTATTATTTTTTATTTGTTCTAATACTATATTTTTTCCATCTCTTGAGCTTAATATATCCAAATCATACGAACCGACTGTTGAAGCATGGTTTGAAAGTACATTTAAAGAATTCCAATCTTCATTAGTTTTATTATTAGAAATAAGAAATTTTTTAAATTCTTCAAAAATAAATTTACCTGATTTAAGTTTAAGTACTGATTGACCTAAAATTATAATTGGTTTTTTTGAATTTTTAATTTTTTCAGATAGTTCATTTTTGTTTTCAAGGATATCTTTAATTATATCGGTTTTATTATCTAATATTTTATATGGATATGTAAGATCACCAATATCGCCAAAAGAATATATATCAGTTTTGTTCTTTGAAAATGATTTCCCAATTCTTGCATTGAGAATTGTAGCTTCATATCTTGGATTAGTGCCAATTAAAATAATTAAATCACTTTCTTCAATACCATTTAATGAAGAATTAAATATATAATTTTGTCTATCATTATTGTTAACATAATAATCATCTGATCTTGAATCCAAGTTTTGTGACTTAATTGTCTTTTGAAAAAATTCTTTAACAATAAATAGTGTTTCCATATTTATTAGGTCGCCAGTTAATCCTGCTATTTTTTCTGAGGAAGTTTCTTTAATCTTTTCAACAATTTTTGTATAGGCTAAATTCCATGATATTTTTTTAAATTCATTTCCAATTTTTATATAAGGTGTATCTAATCTTTGATTTTTAATTCCATCGCATGCATATCTTGTTTTATCTGATATCCATTCTTCATTAATATCTTCGTTAATCCTAGGCAAAACTCTTTTTACTTCCCAGCCATAGGTATCAACTCTTATATTTGATCCAATAGCATCCATAATATCTATGGTTTCTGTTTTTTTTAATTCCCATGGTCTTGCTTCAAACACATAAGGTTTTGATGTTAATGCTCCAACAGGGCAAAGATCAATTACATTTGCTGATAATTCAGACTCCATCGATTTTTCTAAGTATGTTGTAATCTGCATATTTTCACCACGACCAATAGCACCAAGCTCTGGAACTCTTGTAATTTCAGCTGCAAATCTTATACAACGAGTACAATGAATGCATCTGGTCATTTGAGTTTTAATTAGTGGGCCCATATACTTTTCTGGTACTTGTCGTTTGTTTTCTTTGTAACGAGATTTATCTATTCCATAAAACATAGATTGATCTTGCAAATCACATTCACCACCTTGATCACAAATAGGACAATCTAAAGGATGATTTACTAATAAAAATTCCATAACTCCTTTGCGAGCTTTTTCAACCAC
>CAJWKX010000019.1 GCA_913043015.1 uncultured Candidatus Pelagibacter sp.
CCAAAATCAATGATTGGTTTTATTTCACTGACAATTAAAGACAAAAATGCACAAATTGTTGTTAGCGCTGTATAAATAATTGGCCAAAACATTTTTGAAGTAGCTAAATAAATTAATTCTGTATTTTTCTTGAGAGGAAATTCTTTTTTAAGTTGAAGGAATCTTGTGCTTAAATGAATATTCATTGCCATGGTAAGTATCAACATTAATGCAATAAAGTTTGATGAAATTACTGTTACTTTCCATCCAATAAGCCCTAAAAGACCCATCATTATAAGAACAGAAAAAAAACAACTGCTAATAGGAATTAATATCCAAATAAATTTTCTAAAAACAAACCATAGTGTTAATACTATAAAACTAAAAACACCGATACCAAAAACAACAATATCGTTTTTGATAAATGAAATCATGTCATCAGCAATCATTGGAATGCCACCTAGAAATATTTCAGCAGAACTTTGATGAATTGAAATAATTTTTCTAATCTCTAAAATATTTAGATGATTTTTATTTTTTAAATATTCTTTGTAATCTTGTAATTTTTTTCCACCTGTTTTTTGAAGTTTAATTAATTTTTTATCTCTTTTAATATAAACAATTATTCCTGAAGTACTTCCATCTTTGCTTATTAAAAAGTTTCTAAATACAGGACTATTTAAAATTTCATTAAAACCTCTTTCTCTATCAATTGTTTCATCTTTTAGAGTTTTAAAGTTTTTAATTCGTTCAGTTAGCGATTCATCAGTACTATCCAAAAGTGGTACATCTAAAATAGTAATTACATTTTCTACCCAATCTAAACTTTGAATTTCTTCTTTTAAATTTATTAAATTTTTTATTGAATTTTTCGATATAATTTCTTCATTTGGAGAATATGTAAGAACTAAAAATTCATTAGCCCCATATCTTTTTGTGATTTCTCTTAAATATTTTAAATCAGGATCATTCTCCAATAGTAATGTGTCTGAAGAAGCATCTAATTTAAAATCCTTTGAATAATAACCAAAAGTAATTAAACAAAATACTAAAAGAATAAAAATTACTTTAGGTTTTTCAATTAAGTTTTTTTGATAAAAATGAGCTAACATTAAGTATTGGCTTATATATTTTATATTAGTTATTTTGAATATCTTTAAATTTGGTAAACATTGCCTCAAATTCAAGCATTACATTGCCCGTTGGACCATGTCGTTGTTTACCAATAATTATTTCAGCTAGATGAGAGATATCATTCATTTTTGCCTGCCATTCAGCGTGTTCTACAGTTGCTGGTCTCGGTTCCTTTCCTTGAAGATAATATGCTTCTCTATAAACAAACATGACCACATCAGCATCTTGCTCAATAGAGCCCGATTCTCTTAAATCTGCAAGTTGTGGTTTTTTATCGTCTCTATGTTCCACTGCTCTTGAAAGTTGAGATAAAGCAAGCACTGGTAAAGACAGCTCTTTTGCAAGTGCTTTTAAACCTTGAGTAATTTCAGAAATTTCTTGGACCCTACCTTCTCTAAAGTTTGATGCTTTCATCAACTGTATATAATCAACTACAACCATATCCAGTCCATATAATCTTTTTATCCTTCTAGCTCTATTACTTAATGCAGCAATACTTATTGCCGGCGTTTCATCAATGTAAAGAGGTAATTCTGATATATTTTTTGAAGTTTCTATAAATTTATCAAATTGTTCCTCAGAGATTCTGCCACGTCTAATATCATTAGATTTAATTCTAGATTGTTCAGCAAGAATTCTTGTTGAAAGTTGTTCAGATGACATTTCAAGTGAAAAAAAAGCTATTGTAGATTTTCTTCCATCATTTTGAATTTTTTTTGCAGCGTTAAATGCTATATTTGTTGCTAGAGATGTTTTACCCATTGATGGTCTTCCAGCAATTATAAGTAAATCTGATTTATGTAATCCACCCAACCTATCATCAAGATCAGTTAGTCCTGTAGGAACTCCAACTATACCTTCTTCATTTTTATAAGCATTGGATGCCATTTCAATTGTCATCTTCATGGCTTCATCAAATTTAACTAAGGATGAACTGAAAGAACCTTTTTCAGCTAGATCAAAAAGTGATTTTTCAAAATTTTCAATTATTGATTGACCATCATTATCTAAATCATTTAATTTCGCTATATCAATAATATTTTCAGAAATTTTTATAAGTTCTCTTTTAACATATAAATCATATATTAATTTTGAATACTCAATGGTTTGACGAGAAGAGGTTGAGAATTTAGTTATCTTAAATAAATAATCTGGAACATTTAATTCATCTTTTTCGTTTTCAAAATAGTTTTTCAAAGTAATCGGATTAGCCAACATACCGCTATAAATTAATTTTTCTATAGCACTAAAAATTTTTTGATGCATAGGATCATAAAAATTTTTACTAGTAATTAAAATATTAATTTCATCAAAAATTTCATTGTTTAATAAAATTGAACCAATTACAGATTGTTCTGCTTCAATATTATTTGGAAGTTCCTTAAGATCGTTTTGGACTATATTAAAAGTTTTAATCATTACGCAAAATAAATAAAAAACATTTTTATCTCAAGATTAAAAAGAGGCTGGGGAAAATAATGTATAAATTATTTTGTATTTTCTTCGGAAACTACTCGAATATATATTTCTGACTGGATTTCAGAGTGCAAGTTTAATATTACTTTAAAAGTGCCAAGTGATTTAATTTCTTTAACAGGTTGTATCATTGATGGATTGATTTGAATTTTTTCTCTCTCAGTTAGTATTTTTGCTATTTCTGTTGGTTTTACCGAACCATACAGTTCTTTATTTTCTGTACTTAGTTTTTTAACTTCAAATTCTTTATTTTGAAGTTTTTCTTGAATGTTTCTAGCCTCTTTTTTCTTTTCTTGATCTTTTTTTGACAATTTTAGTTTAATTTTTTCGACACCCTTTATATTTTCTTTTGAAGCAAATAGAGCTTTCTTTTTTGAAATTAAATAATTTCTAGCAAAACCTCTTTTTACATCAATAACATCACCTATTGACCCAACTTTTCTTACATTTTCTAATAAAATTACTTTCATTTAAATTAATGCTAGGTTTCTTGCTCGTTTAATTGATAATGATAGCTCTCGTTGTTTTTTTTGACTAACAGAAGTTATTCTTGATGGCATAATCTTTCCATTTTCAGACATATATTTTTTTAAAAGTTTAATATTTTTGTAATTGATGATGGGTGCTCCTTTTCCAGAAAGAGGGCAACTCCTTTTAAATTTATATTTTTGTGGTTGAAATATACTTAATTTAGCAAAGTTACTCTGTCTTGATTTTTTCTTATTCTTTTTTTTCACAAATTTATTTAGTTAGATTTTTCTTCTTTTTCTTCCTCTTTTTTTCCGAAATAATTAGTTTTAAGATCAAATTGCCTTACTTTTATTGTTAAATATCTTAAAAGATTTTTGTCAATTTTTTCATTCTTTTCTAATTCAGATATAGTTTTTCCATTCCCTTTAATTTTGAAATGAATGTAGTTCCCTTTTTTATTTTTTTTAATTAAATAAGAAAGATTTAATAATCCCCAATTTTCAGTTTTAACTATATTGCCATCAAATTCTTCAACTAATTTAGTGTATTTTTCCTGAATCTGTTTTAATTGGCTAGGACTAATATCCTGTCTGACTATTAATGTGTGTTCATATAAGTTCATAAATTATTCTTTTAAAAAAAAAATGATATACTATTATAAAAATTTAAATACAACACAAAAAACACTAAGTTTAATAAGATTTTCTATGTTTTCAGTTATATTTCCTGGTCAAGGTTCTCAGTCAGTAGGAATGGCTAATAATCTTTATAGTAGTTATAGTTATATAAAAGAATTATTTGATGAAGCAGACGAAATTTTAGGTTTTTCTTTAAGCAAAATAATTACAAACGGCCCAAAGGAAAAACTAGACCAAACTGAGAATACTCAACCAGCCATATTCCTAGTTAGTTATTCAATATTTGAAATGTTAAAGCGAGAGACAGGATTAGATTTAGGAAAAGCGAAATATTTTGCTGGTCATTCCTTAGGAGAATATTCTGCATTAACAGCTAGTAAATCTCTAGATTTTGATCAGACGATTAAACTTTTAAAAATTCGAGGAAATGCAATGCAATCAGCAGTGCCGAAAGGCGAAGGAGGAATGTTAGCAGTACTTGGTACAGAAATAAATATTATCTCTGATTTATTAAAAGAGAATCAAAAAAAATATGAATGTTTTATAGCTAATGATAATTCTAATAGTCAAATAGTGTTAAGTGGTAGAAATAAAGATTTAGATTTATTGGTAGAGGATTTGAAAAAGAAAGCTATTAAAAATATTAAACTACCTGTAAGCGCTCCCTTTCATTGTAAATTAATGAGTTCAGCAACCGAAATTATGAGAAAAGAAATTTCAAATACAGAATTTAAAAATCCAAATAATATTATTATTTCTAATGTAACTGGAGAGGAAACAAATAATTTAAATCAAATAAAAGATTTATTGATTAAACAGATAGAAAGTCCAGTTAGATGGAGAGAAAGTATCATTTATATGATAAATAAAGGCGTAGGAAATTTTATTGAAATTGGCCCAGGAAAAGTATTGTCTGGATTAATTAAAAGAATTGACAAAAGCGTAAACTTGATATCTGTGAATGAAATAAATGATTTAAAAAATATAAATTTAAATGATTGATTTTATAAATAAAAAAATATTAATTACTGGAGCAACAGGAGCTATAGGAAGATCATTGGTAGAAAAATTTGTTTCCTTACAAGGAAATGTGCTAGCAACAGGTACAAAAAGTGAAAAACTAGATTTGTTAAAAAAAAATTTTCCAAAAATAAATATCTTAAAATTTGATATTTCTGAACATTCTAAAATAGAGGAATTTATTGAAAATGTTTCATCACAACTAGTTGGTTTAGATATTTTAGTTAATAATGCAGGAATAAATATGGACAATTTATCATTACGAATGAAAGATGAAGAATGGAAAAAAGTAATTAATGTTAATTTGAGCTCAACATTTTTTTTATGTAAATATGCAATTAAAAAAATGTTAAAAAACAAATATGGAAGAATTGTAAATATAACTTCTATAGTTGGGCATACAGGAAATCTTGGACAAACGAATTACGCAGCTTCAAAAGCAGGAATTATTGGAATGTCAAAATCTTTAGCTGTTGAATACGCAAAAAAAAATATTACTATTAATTGTGTGTCTCCAGGATTTATTCAATCAAATATGACTGATAAAATTGTTGAAAGTATAAAGGCAGTCTTAACATCTCGAATCCCTATGTCAAAATTAGGCACAGGGGAAGATGTAGCTAACACAGTTGCATTTTTATCATCAGATTCAGCCTCATATATTACAGGCGAAACAATACATGTTAATGGAGGGATGTATATGGCTTGACAAAAGCTCTTAATAAATTATTAACGTTTAAAAACAAAAAGGAACAATATGTCAGATGATATTTCAAGCAAAGTTAAAAAAATAGTTGCAGATCACTTAGGAATTGAAGAAGCTAAAGTAACTGAAGAGGCTAGTTTTATAGATGATTTAGGAGCTGATAGCTTAGACACAGTAGAATTGGTGATGGCTTTTGAGGAAGAATTTGGTTCAGAAATTTCTGATAGTGAAGCTGAAAAAATTTTAACAGTTGGTGATGCAATTAAATTTTTAGAGAGTAAAGCAAACTAATAGTTCAAACAAAATGCCTTCATCAAAAGACGGTATTATGGTTATATTGTCTTCTCCGTCGGGCTCGGGCAAAACTACTCTTGTAAAGAAAATATCATCTAAAAATAACTATTCTATTTCAATTTCACACACTACAAGAACACCAAGAACCAACGAAGTAAACGGGAAAGAATATTTCTTTGTTGGTGAAGAAGAATTCAAGAAATTAATAAATAATAACGAATTTTTAGAATATGCAAAAGTGTTTAATAACTATTATGGATCATCCAAAAAATCAGTTTTAGATAATTTAAAAAAAGGTAAAAATATAATATTTGATATTGATTGGCAAGGTACTGAACAAATAAAACAAAAAAAACTTAACTATCAATTGATCACTTTTTTTATTTTACCACCAAGCAAAGAAGAACTATTTGATCGTTTATCAAATAGAGATTTAAAAGATAAATCAATTGTTGAACAAAGAATGAAACAATTTGATGAAGATGTTTTACACTGGAAAAATTATGATTTTGTAGTCGTTAATGACGATTTAGAAACTTGTTACAATCAAATCATTAATTTAATTGAAACAAAACTAAACAAAACTAAAAGTAATTATGATCAAAATTTAATAGAAGATCATATAAAAAATCTTACTTAAATAAATTTTCGTATTCATTGCATAACTTAAAGTAAATTAATGGCGAAAGATTTTGTGGTCTTTGATTAAGATTTATTTCAAATTTTTTTGAAATTTCCTCAAAATTTTCAAAAAGTATTTTTAAATGTTTTTTTACCATTTTTCTTCTTTGATTAAAAAAAACATTTGTAATATTTTCTAAGTTTTTTGGATTTTGTATATTAAAGTAAGTAGATTTTGGTTCCAAAAGTAAAATTGTGCTTTTTACTTTTGGCGAAGGATAAAATGATTTTGGACTTATCTCTTTTATTTTTTTTATATTCATTCTCCAAGAAGATAGTATTGAAATTCTTCCATAATTTTTGTCATTTGTTCCCGCAATAATTCTATCGGCTACTTCTTTTTGAAACATCAAAATAAATTTTTTGCAAAGTCGATTTAAATTTTTAAGTCTGATCCATTTAACTAGGATTTGTGTAGAAATATTAAATGGCAAATTTCCAAAAATAATCATTTTTTTATTTGAAAATTCTTCTTCATCAACATCTAAAATATTATCGTTAATTATAGTAATTTTTTTTTCGAATCTGTCTTTCAAATTACTTGCTAAATTTTTATCTTTTTCAACAACTATTAATTTTTCAGGTTTTCTTAATAATAATTGTTCCGTAAGATTCCCAGTTCCAGGACCTACTTCAAGCAAAACATCCTTTTCATTTATTGCTCCTAATTCTACAATTAAATTTAAAATATTTTTGTCTATTAAAAAATTTTGTCCTAAACTTTTTTTAGGCTTAATTTTCATTTTAATTTTTTAAAAAAATTTATAGAAGAAATAAGAGATTGAGGGTCAGATTTATTTTTACCAATCATTTTATTGTTGGTCCCGTGATCAGGAGAAACTCTAATAAAAGGGAGACCAATTGTAATATTAATTGCATTAAAATTGTAAAGTGTTTTCATAGGGGCAAGTACTTGATCATGATACATGCCAACAGTTACATCATATTTTTTAAGATTGTTTTTTGAAAAAAAGGTATCAGCAGAAAATGGACCAGATATTTTTATTTTTTTTTTGAGTAAACTTTTGATGGCAGGTTTAATGATTGAATTTTCTTCACTGTAATTATTTATTGTTTCACAATGTGGGTTTAAGCCTAATACGGCAAAGAATGGTTTTTTATTTAAATTAGTTATAAAAAATTTGTTTATTTCTAGGATATTATAAATAATTTTTTTTGATGATAAACTTCTACTTACATAACTAATTGGTAAATGCGTAGTCACCGGGCAAACAGAAAAAAAGGGATTGTAAATTAACATTACACCGTTTTTTTTTAATTGAGTTTTTTTTGATAAATATTCTGTAATTCCTAAATATTTTTTTTTCAAAAAATGTTTTTTTGAAATAGGGCCATTGATTAATCCACAAGCTAATTTTTTTTTTAACAAATGTAAAGCAATATTGAATGATTTTCTTATATAGTTATTTGATCTACTAGATATTTTATCAAAAATTTTTTTAAAATTAAATTTTACGTCTATGATATTTAACGAATTATTGTTGATTTTAGTTCTGTCAATATCTCGAATCTTGATTGGATTAATTTCTATAGAATAATTAAGTTTAAACATTTGTTTCTTTAGTAATTCCAAAGATCCAATTATAACAATAGGTCTTTTAAATTTTTTAATTATTTGAAATTTAAATACTTTAATTAATATTTCAGAAAAAGTACTATAAGGTTCACCTAAAACTAATATTAAAGGTTTATTTTTCACTAATATAAATATTTTGTTTTACTTTGTTAAAATAAATTAATGAAAATTGATTTAACAGATTATTTTTTTCTAATGCAATCAATTTATTTAATTCTTCCTCAAAATTAATTTTTTTTTCAATTTTTTCTTTTTTGTTAATTTTTAAAATTAAAAAACCATTATTTATCTCTATTGGATTAGTTAATTGTCCAGATTTAATTTGATTTATTTCTGCAACAATCTTTTCATTAAGTTGTGTTTTATCAATCCATCCTATATTTCCACCAAATTTCGAGGAATCTGATAAACTAAATAAATTCGCAGTATTTTGAAAACCATTATTTTTAATACTATTTAAAATTAAATTATTTTTGTTAGTCAGATTTTCATTTGCTTCTAACTTATAAAATATTTCACTTAAGTTATATTTTTCAATATAATTCTTGTTATGAAGTAGCTGTTTTTTTAAATTTTCTTCTATTTTTTTAGCGTCAATAGTAACTTGACTATTAAATTTATCAAATATTAACTGATTCCAAAGAGTTTCTATTTTTAATTTTTCATTTACATCTTTAAGTTTTAAATTGAAATTTGACAAATATATTTTAAACTCGTCTTTATTTTTAAAATTTAATTTTTGATATAATTCAGCAACTACTTTATTCATGAATTGATTAGCTTTCTTGAAATCGAAATACTTTAAAAGTTCTTTTTTTTTAATTTTTTCTCTAATCAAAGATTTTTTTGCAAGTTCTCTTAAATTATTTTTAGAAATATTCCTTAAATTATTATTTAAAGATATTAGATAATTTTCTTCATTTATAATATCTAAATTTGTTACTATTTCATTGTCGATCTTGAATTTAATTAAAACTTCTTCAGATATAGTTGAATTTAAAAATGAAAAAAATATTAAAAAAAATAAAATAATAATTAATTTGAGTTTATTCATTTGTTTTATTGATTAATATTTGGAATATTAATTTCCCCAAAAGGTATTATTTTTATTGAAAAAAATAAATTTTCTTCTGGTTTTAGGTCATTATCAGAATAATATTCTTTATTGTATTCAATAGAGGCTGTTAAACAATCATTTTTGTATTCATAAATTAGGTTATAGTATTCAGTAATATTTTTATCTAAGTTTTTGCTAGTTTTAAATGATATAGATTTATTTTCGTTAAGATTTAAAGTTGATTTGTTTGTTAAATAACTTTTATTTCCAATAAAATTATCTTCTTCCAAGAAGTCAAATGAAGTAACAAAATTATTAATTTTAAAATCTGTCTTTAAAAAATTATAATTTGAACGAGTTAAGTCATTTTCTAAAGAGAACTCATATTCAAGATTAAAAAAATTAGATGGATTAAAATTTAAATTTCCTATTACATCAGATCTTTTGTTTCCTAGGGTACTTTTTGTTGGTAAATCATAATTTTTTTCGTTTCTTATAACATTTGCTATTCCCAATTTTATATAATTATTGTCTTCTTTGTCTTTTTTAGAATACTCAATCCCTGCAGTGATTGAAGCTCCTCCTTCAACCATGTCATTTTTTCCAATTCTATCTATAGTAAAAACGTTTTTAAAATCTAAACGTGTATCTAAATCTACGTAATTTTTAGTAGCATTGGGACTATAACGTAATGAAAAAATTGGAGTTAAGTAATCGTTAAATTTTTCAGTATTTCTTATTAAAGGATATCTAGAATCAAGCATTATTGTTGATAAAATTTTATAATCTTCATCTTCTTTGTAAATAGTTGAATTATTTGAAGTAGAATTTACATTTCTTAAAAGAAAACGATAGTTATTTTGAAAACCTTTTGGAGAAATTGATAGTTCAGAAGTATAATTTAAATCATTAACTAGAGAAGCTTCGTAAACATTAGTATTATATTTTTTTTGAAAACCTTCGGAACTAAAATCTAATTTACCTCCATCAAATTGATGGTTTGTTTTTAAGTTTTTTTCATATTTAAAAGAAGGATAAATATATTCAAATCTATCAGAATTTATTTTTGACATATCCTCATAAACTTCAATAGAAGTGTTAAAATTATAACTTTCTCCAAAAGAATCAAAGTTTACAAATGAATTAAGGGTAGTTGTATTATTAATTAATGGTGATGTAATTTTATTTATTTTCAAATAATTATCATTTGAAACTTTTTCAATATTGATCTCTAAGTTTCTATTTTCTAAATTTCGATTAAAATTAGAAAAAAAATGAGTTTCTGTATCACTTTTTTCTCTTTTGATACCAAAATCGAAGATTACATCGGAATTTTTATTTGCTTGCCTGTACTCTGTTTGCAAGATTATATTATTTTTAAAGAAAATCTTTGGAGTAAAAGTAAGATCTTTGTTTTCAGAAATCACGTTGTAGTAAGGAATTTGAATAGAAGTACCTAAATTATTCGAGTTTATTAATTTTGGCATTAGAAAACCTGATTGACGTTTTACTGTTGGATCAGGATGAAAAAAATAAGGAAAATATGCAACTGGTTTATCATATATTTTTAGCCAGGCATGCTTATATTCAATAATTTTCTCATTTTTTTTGTGCGTTACTTCTTCTGCATAAATTGACCATGGAGGGCATTTATCTTTATTTTTTTTACAAGTGGTAAATGCACCTTTGTAAATAGTGCTTTCTTGTGAATTTGCAACTATGCTTCTGCCTTTTAGCCTTGGTTCATTTTCTTTATTTCCAAACAAAGAATTATCAAAATCTATATGAATTTCTTTACCAACAATTTCATTAATTTTTAAATTTATTAATGAATTTTCCATAAAATATTTATTATTTTTGTTATCAAATAAAACAATTTTTTTTGCATTTAATAATTCGTTTTTAATGTCAAAATTAAAACCTCCTAATTCAAAAATATTTCCTAAATTATCTTCCATTATAGTTTTTTTATCAGAATATATTTTCATTTGTTTTCTATTATGAAATAAATCTGTGCTTTCGATTTTGTATTGATTTTTTATATTAGCAAATGCTTTTCCCTTAGAAGAAATAATTTC